>JASJBY010000161.1 GCA_030066245.1 Gammaproteobacteria bacterium | reverse complement strand
AACACATTGGCTTCACCGAGCCAGACTTCTTTATGAACAGCCTGTCCTATTCGGTTCTTGGCCCACTCTGGCTTTGCATCTTGACCGATCCTCCTTGAGACATAGCTACAGCTATGCCTCTGCGGGCGATCGGCCAATCTGCTTTGCCAGAGTGACCCAAGATTCCGAATCCCGGTGAGAAATCCGGGCTAGGGTTCCATGCACTCTCTCCATTCGAAATGGAGAGGTGGGTGGGGAGAGGGTTGTTCGAAAAGGAGCATAGCCGGTTCAAATCACCCCCCTTCCCTGCCTTCTTCCCTCTAGAGGAGAGAAGGTGCAGGAGTCTTTGCCCGCGGAAGCCGGGGCCCGCCGCCCATTCCGCAGCGCCGTTCAGTGCGCATGCTTCGGCTCTGCAGGAGACAGCTCATCTCAGTACCGAGCGGAGCTTTGCGACGCTCAAACGACAGCGCTCCTGCTTCTCGCCGCTGGTGACGCCGACCATCTCCTCGGCCGATTCCAGCGCCGTGCTCCCACCAAAGGGACCACGATCTTTGACCGCAGGGTCCGCGCCGGCGTCGAGCAGAAGCTCGATTGTCGTGGCGTTGCAGGCACCCGCCGCCGCGATCAGGGGTGTCGAGGCCATTGCGTCCTTCTCATTCACGTCCACGCCCCGCGCCAACAGCATGCGTACAATTCCATCGGAGCCGCCCGCGGCGGCATAGTACAAGGCTGTGCGTCCGTCGGCCGTAAAGTTGACGGAGGCGCGCCGCTCCAACAATAGCTCCGCCAGATCGTCTCGGCCGCGCTGCGCGGCCAGCATGAGGAGGCTCATTCCGTAGCTGTCGACAGCATCGGGATTCGCACCCTGGTCGAGCAGCCGTTGCAAAGGCTCTCGACCTTCCTTGTAGACGGCATTCACCGCCTGTCGGTCAAGGTCCGAAGCAGCCTGAGCGCCTGTGGTCAGCAACACACCGAGCACCAATGCATAGATCATCTGAGTTTCCTTGTAAGTTAACCCGCCTTGCGGAACGACAACTTAGCGGACATGCGCGGTAGATCCTTTAAGGACATCCGACTGAGATGGTGTACATGCGCTTAGCGAGACCCTGGAGACCCGACACCTTCAATCGCCTCTCTTCCCTGCCTTCTCCCCTGAGGGGAGAAGGTGCAAGAGTCATTGCCGGCTCAAGCCGGGGTTACTGGTCGGTAATGGGAGACTTTACACCCAGAGACGCACGGTAGTTTGGTGCGCCCGGCTCACCTCTGGTAGCTCTATCAACGGCGTCCGGCGGAACGCATTGTTGTTCGGTTAGGGCCGTACCGGCATGAGTGGCCGGGACCGTCGGCCGCACGGATAGCGGCCGTCGAGCCTACAGGGAGGTATTTACGGCGTGTCCCGGCGGCTCGTGCCGGTACGGCCACCACCGCGAATGCTTAACCGATCGCGGATGCGGCGGAACGCTCCTTCGGAGCTTCCGCCCTACATGAACGATTCATAGCTGGCCACCTTCTGCTCTGGAAGGCCCATGTTAAGCAGGGCACCCGGACGGCCCGCGAGATGGACGGACGCTCTTGATCACACCGCGTCCGCTCCCCCTTCACGCTCCCCGCTTCACGCTTCACGAATCACGATTCACGTCTCCCGAGAGAATCCAACCACGGGAAAAACGGGGTTCACGGGGACTGCGGGAGCCGAGGGATCACTCGGCATACAGACCGGTCAAGACGGGTGGTATGGGAAGAGCAGCGGCGCAATCAGGGCTGTCACTCCGTAGGTCAGCAACAGCAACGGTACGCCCGCTTTCAGGAAGTCCACAAACCTGTAGCGACCCGGTTCGACGACCAGGGTCACCACCGGTGTGGAAACCGGGGTTGAGAAGGCGGCTGAGGCGGCAATCATTACCGCCAGGGCGAACGGATAGGGCGAGACATTCAGCACATCTGCGGCGGCAATGGCAATGGGCGCCACCAGGACTGCGGACGCTGTGTTCGACAAGACAAGCCCCAGCACAGCCGTGAGGAAGAACAACACGGTCAGCATCACAATGGGCTCGGAGTAGCCAAACGCGTCAAGCAGGGTGTTGACTATGAGATACGTCCCCCCTGTCTGCTCCAGCGCATCCGCCAGTGGCAGCATGCCGGCGACCAGCACGATGCTGCTCCAATGGATGGCCCGGTACGAGTCTTCCATGGTGATGCAGTGTGTGAACACGGCGGCCATCACGGCCATGATCACCGCGGCCACGAGCGGCACCACATCAAAGACGCTGAGCAGCACCATGATGACGAGAATCGCCAGCGCAACGGGCATCCGGCGATAGGAGGGCACGACCTCGGCGAGCTCGGACGGGACCTCCAGGACCACGAAGTCATGGGTCAGGGACTGAAGCTGATGGATGCACGACCAGGGCCCCGCCACGAACAGGCTGTCCGAGGAGGCCAGCTCCACATTCTCGAAATCTGGAATGGGCTGCTTTCCACGGCGCAGACCGAGCACCTGCAGATGGTAGTGCGTCCGGAACTCGGCTTCGCGCAGCGACTTGCCGATCAGCCCCGACTCGGGATGAATCAGGACCGCTGCACCACCCAGTTCCCAGAGCCAGCGCTGTGCGTACTGGTCGGAGACCGGATACCTCGAAACGAGCTGCTCCGCCACCAGACGTTGCTGAGCCAGGGGGTCGCCGACGGTCAATAGCGCATCACCTGCCCGGAGCTCCACCTCGGGTCCAGGCGAAGCGATCCGCTCCTCGCCACCCCGTCCGCGCCGCAGGATACCGAGAACCCTGACGCCGTAGCGACTCTCGAGCTGAGACTCTGCGAGACGACTACCGACAAGGGGAGAATCGGCACTGATCTGCACCGTATCGTGGCGCTGGCCGAGCCTGAAATCCTCCCAGACATCGAAGATAGAGCGTACGCGTCCAGGACCTCCCGTTTCGTGACTCTCCTCAGGCAGAAGTCGCCTGCCCATTAGGACCATGTAAAAGATGCTGACAGCGAGCACAGCCATGCCCAGGAGAGTGAAGCTGAAAAAGCCAAAGCCACTGAAACCGGCAGCTTTCAACTCCTCGCTGACCACAAGATTCGGCGGAGAAGCAATCAAGGTCAGCATGCCGCTGATGAGTGCCGCGTAGGACATGGGCAGCAGCATGCGGGAAGCGTTCAGATTCGTCTCGGCGGCCACTCTCAGCACGATCGGGATGAAGATGGCGACGATTGCGGTAGAGCTCATTACGCTTCCCAGCAAAGCCGCACCGATCATGATCACCACCAACAGACGCGTCTCGTTGGTGCCGCCTTTCTTGAGAATCACGTTTCCAACGGCCCGGGCGACGCCCGTGCGGTCCAGCATCTCGCCGACAACGAGCAGACCAGCGACCAGGATGACCACGGAGCTACCGAAACCTGACAGCGCTTCCCCAACCGACAGGGTACCGCTCAGCATCAGCGCCAGCACGACAAGCAGGGCAACCATGTCGAAACGGACGCGGTTGCTTGCCATCAGAACGGCCGCAACGCCGATTACCGCGAAGACGAAAATGATCTCGCCTGTCATGACAAAGACTCCGGTTCTATAGCCCGACCCGACCGGCCATCACGAGAAACACCTCCGGCTTGAGCGCCCGGTCCAGGATCGGCTTGCCGTACTTGCTTTCTCCGACTCGCAGATTCCGCGCCCCGTCGGAGGCAAACACCGGCGCCTGCTGCAAGCGAACGGCAAGACGGCACGTCATGAACTACTCCTTTTCGCCTGCGGCCGCCCGAGGTTCGTGCGTCAGCTTTCGGGCGTTTCCTGGAGAGCGCGACCCAGTGTGTTTCCACGATAGACCGCCTCCAGGAAGTGCAGGTTGTATCGCGCCGAAAGCTCCTCGAAGACCTTGATGCCGCGCACACTATTGCCTTTCTGATCCAGCAGCGGGGAAAACGTAGCTATGGCCCCCAAGCCGGGCACCACCGCAAGAATGCCTCCGCCTACCCCGCTCTTGGCCGGAATACCGATGCGGTAGGCCCATTCGCCCGAGTAGTCGTACATGCCACAAGACAGCATCAGACTCAACACGTCTTTGACGTGGTCCTCCCCGATGGCACGCACCCCGGTCGATGGATTGACACCGCCACTCGCCAGCGTCGCACCCATGACGGCCAGATCCCGACATGTCACCAGCACCGCACATTGCTGGAAGTAGAGTTCCAAAGTCTCTTCGACATTCTCACTCAACATGCCAAAACTCAACATGAGATGGGCAATAGCGCGATTTCTATGTCCTGACGCCCGTTCGGACATGAACACAGCGCTATCCACGTGGAGATCATGCCCGGCATACCGGGAGAACATGTCGAGTAATCGCGCGATGCGATCCGCAAAGTCCCGTCCGCGAATCATGTCTGTCGTTACGATAGCCCCCGTGTTGATCATGGGATTGAAGGGGCGCATTGACGCCTGGTCGAGAATGATGGAGTTGAAGGCCTCGCCCGACGGTTCCACCCCAACCCGTGAGAGCACTTGATCGCGCCCCAGGTCTTCCAGTGCCAGGCCATAGACGAAGGGCTTCGAGATGGATTGGATACTGAAGGGCTGCTTGGAATCCCCATATTCGAACAGCTCCCCGTCCGTGGTGGCGACGGTGATGCCGAACCACCCCGGATCAGCTTTGGCAAGCTCAGGAATGTAATCGGCGACCTTTCCATCGCCGACGTAACGGTACTGCTCGTAGATAACCTCCAGTGCGCTGGTCAGCTCCGAACGCCGGGCGCGGGGTTCATCCCCCGTCTGTCCATGGGATTCCATTGCAGACACCTCTTCCGTTATGACGCCCCCCAGAGCTCAAGGCTTGCCAGGCAGCCGGCGGAACACTCCTGCGGGGCTTCCCCCTTGCGGCCCCTGCGACTCTGTCATGCCGTGGACACATCATCCTCTTCCTGTGGGTATTGTCGATGCCTGGATTTCAGCAGAACCGCTGCCGACCAGCCGTGCTTGAAAAGCATAACCCACGTCGTTTTGGCGAATCCACAGGAGAAATAGCCTTGGATCACAGGTGCTGCTCGAGCGGAAACAGACCGAAGATGCCATTCTTAAAGCGCCGCCAGAAGCTCTGAGCCGGCTGACGCGTCAGCGTCCCGTCACTCGACTCCCAGGCCAGGTCTTCGTTCTCGTCCAGACGCAGACGCCAGGCATTCTCCGGCGCCATGATTCGATCCATAACATCCGCCACCTGTGCGCCGAACGCGGTGCTGTGCACCAGGATCCCCATCTCCGTGTTGAGGTCTCTCGAGCGTGGGCTGAAGTTGAACGACCCGATAAACACGTGCTCGCGGTCCAACACCGCCGCTTTCGCGTGAAGTCCGACCCACCCTGACTCCACGGGCGGTGTGTCCAGTTCGCTCTGGATCGCAGCGTCGTAGCGCAACTCGAAGACGTCGACGCCTGCTGCCAGCATGGGACGACGTGTCCTCGCATAGGCAGTATGCACGATCACCTGATTGGTCGAGCCCAGCGAGTTGGTGATGATGGCCATATCGACGCCGCGCGCCTCCAGCCGTTGCGCCTCCACAAAAAAGGCCTCTCCAGGAACCAGATAGGCGTTGGCGACCTGCACTTCCCGCTCGGCCCGGCGGAAGAAACGCTGCAGGCCGATGAACGCGTCCTGGCTCGGCTCCCGTTCGCCTGGTTTGTCATAGATGACCTCGGCCTTGCCCGGGACCAGCGCCGTCACGGCCTTGCCGAACCGGCCCTCCCAGGTCTGGGGGTCAAGGGGAACGATCTCGCGTAGCGGCGAAGCCTCGAGATAGCGTCGTCGCTCGGCCTTCACAGCCGGGATTTCCTCCGCGCTGGCCCGGCCGTGGAATAGCCGCCCCGGCACCGCCTGGTGACTATTCCAATAGCGATCGAACATCTTCGAGACAGGCGGAACGACGGGACCGGTGGCGAGAAGATCCAGGTCGAAGAAGTTGTAGCGGCTCGAGAGGCCGAAGTAGGCGTTGGCAATGTTGCGTCCGCCAGAGATGACCACCCGGTTGTCGGCGACGAGAACCTTGTTGTGCAACCGGTGATTCAGCTCTCTCAGGCGCACCAGAAACTCGAGATTGCGCCCGAGCTGGCGTCTGCTGCCTGGGTTCCAGATTCTGATCTCGACGTTCGGGTGTTGGTCCAACGCCGCGATGGCACGGTCTCGGCCCCGCGTGAGGAAGTCATCCACCAGCAAGCGCACCCGCACGCCACGTTCGGCCGCGTGCAGCATCCGCTTGATGAGCAGCCGTCCGCTGAAGTCGCGCGCCCACAGGTAAGTCTGAAGGTCCAGGGAAATCCGCGCAGAGTCGATTAGAGCCAGGCGCCACCAGAGGTCTTCCTCGTTGCGGTCCAGGAGCAGGAAGCACGACTCGTCGTCTTCGACACGTTCCTCGCAGGCCGCCGCAAAGTCGGCAAGCGGACCCTCGGTGGAGGGTGCGAAGGCATAGGTCGGCTCCGGCGTCTCAAAGTCTCGTGGAAGCGACCGACAGCCGGCTGTGGCTGCCACCAGTACAGCGAGCAGGCAATGCGCCAGGTCACGAATGTCCATTGTTGCTCTGCCTGTCGAGTTCGTTCACCGGATGACTGACCAGAGAATCTTCAATGCACGGGCCTGCCATGTCGAGAGCTGGTCGGAGGATGTTCGCGCCCCATCATGTCTGACCGACCACTGCTGACCATCTCCGCTGCCCGCTCTTTGGGTCAGCAACAGCGACTCCGGGTCGCCCCGCTTGAAAAGCAGCCAACCTACGCCCCCTGCGAAAGTCATGGCCACAACGATAACCGATGATAACGACTGGAGGCCCGGATTTCCCATTCCGTGGCCGCCCCGGCTTGACGAGCGGCGCGGGTCGGAGCAAGCTGTCATCCAATTGAAACAACAGCTTCAATCCACAAAGCTCATAAGGCGCAGAGAAATTGGATCTCGGGACGTTCTCCACCAACAGCCTCGAATCCCTCCTCGTCATCCTGTTGTTGGCGCTGGTCCACATCTTCGTGAAGGAACTGCGACACGTCCAGTCCGGTCCTCGCAATGCCCTGCTTGCCGCCGGCGCCGGTGCTTCCCTCTCCTATGTGCTGATGCGGATCCTGCCCAAGCTTGCGGAAAAGCAGGATGATCTCATGTCCAGCGTCGACACGGGCATTCGCGGCTTCCTGGAGCATCATGCTTACCTGGTGGCCATGATTGGTCTGGTGATCTACTACGGCATCTCGCGTGTCGGGCCCCACGGCACCGACGGGTCGACTTCGATTTCGCCCTTGCGTTATCGTGTGGCCCTGACATCCACAACCATCGCCTACGGTGCCTATAGCCTGCTGATCGCCTATTTGATCGTGAACCGACTTCATTTGGAGCTATTCTCCATGGCGCTGATTACCATCGGTATGGGCACCCTATTCCTGGTCAGCGACCATAGCCTGCGCAAGACATGGGGAGATGCCTATGACCGCATGATCCGGTGGGTCCTGACTACCGCGCTGCTGGCTGGCTGGGCGCTGGGCGTCTGGGTCGAGGTATCTTCTAATGTGATTGCGCTGTGGTATGCGTTTCTGGCAGGCCTTATGTTGATCACCACCATCGGCGAGAAACTGTCCATTCGAGAGAGCGGTTCTTTCTGGTCGTTCCTGGCCGGTGTGGTAACCTTCACCGCTTTCCTGCTGATACTGGAACAAATACCACAGTTAGCCGTTTGACAAAGAGTTTTCTGGAGGACGCTCGTGCCAATTAGCCTCGAGAGCATCAATCCCATGTGGGCGCAGCTGCAGGCGCCACCTCGCGAGCGGTACGCTGCCGGCAGGTCTCAACGAGAGGCTGTGCCCCTTGAAGCTCACGCTGAGATGATGACTGACGCCGAGCGTGTTAGTCCGCTGTCAATACTGGCCGACCAGGACAAAAGCCGCCTGCCGGAGCTTATCCCCCTCCGCTACGGACGGATGAGCCGCACGCCCTTCACTTTCCTGCGTGGCGCGGCTGCCGTGATGGCCAGCGATCTCGCCGCCGGACCCCGGACCGACCTGTGGGTTGAGCTCTGCGGTGATGCCCATCTGGGTAACTTCAGGTGGTACCACGCGCCGGACCGGGAACTGGTGTTTGACCTTAATGATTTCGACGAGACGCTTCCGGGGCCATTCGAGTGGGACGTCAAGCGGCTTGCCGCCAGCATCACAGTGGCAGGCCGCAACAACGGCTTCTCGCGCAAGAAGGCCCGTGCCGCGACTCGCTCCGCCATGCGGAACTATCGGGAATTCATTGCCGAGACATCCGAGGTCAGCCCGCTCGACCTGTACTACTACCGCTTCGAGTCTAAGGAAGCCCTTGAGCAAATTGAGCGTCATGGGAAGAAATTCAAGACTTGGAAGAAGGAGGTGCTCCGCGAGGCCGTCCGCAAGAACAGTCTAATGGCCTTCAAGAAGCTGACGGCTGTCGTCGATGGGCGTCGCGTCATCGTCCCGGATCCGCCGCTGATTGTGCGCGTCGATGAGGAACTTACTGCCGATGAGTCCGGCGGGATAGAGGCCTTTTTCGAGCGCTACTGTGACACGCTTCCCTTCGACCGTCGACTGCTCATGGATCGATTCTCCGTGGTCGACGTGGCAGAGAAAGTTGTTGGCGTCGGCAGTGTCGGCACCCGTTGCTTGATTGTGCTGCTCGAAGCCGGCGACGGAACGCCTCTGTTTCTGCAGTTCAAGCAGGCCGGGGCCTCCGTGCTCGAGCCTCATCTCGGAGCAAGTGCCTTTGA
>JASJBY010000160.1 GCA_030066245.1 Gammaproteobacteria bacterium | reverse complement strand
AAACACTATGGAGATGAAACAAGATGAGCGTTGTTCAGCCTAGCGAACGCTTGCCGCGGGATTTCGACGTCGCCGACCTGAGCCTGGCCGAGTGGGGGCGGAAGGAGATCCAGATCGCCGAGACCGAAATGCCCGGCCTGATGTCGGTCAGGGAGAAGTACGCGTCCAAGCAGCCTCTGAAGGGCGCGCGCATTGCCGGCAGCCTGCACATGACGATTCAGACTGCCGTCCTCATAGAGAGCCTGAAGGCACTGGGGGCGGAGGTACGCTGGGCGTCCTGCAACATATTTTCAACTCAGGACCACGCAGCGGCCGCTATCGCCGCCGGCGGCACACCGGTGTTCGCTCGCAAAGGCGAAAGCCTGGAAGAGTATTGGGCCTACACCCATCGAATCATGGAGTGGAGCGACGGCGGGACGCCTAACATGATCCTGGACGACGGGGGCGATGCGACTATGCTGGTTACCCTCGGTGCCAAGGCGGAGCAGGATCCCACGGTTCTGGACAACCCGGGCAGCGAGGAGGAGACGGTGCTGTTCGCGGCCATCCGCGAGCGCCTTAAGAGCCATCCGGGCTGGTACTCGAATATCCTCCGCAACATCCGCGGCGTGACCGAGGAGACCACAACCGGAGTGCACCGCCTATATCACATGGAGAGCAAGGGCGAGCTGCCGTTCCCGGCTTTCAACGTCAACGACTCCGTGACCAAATCCAAATTCGACAACCTGTACGGCTGTCGGGAGTCCCTGGTGGATGGCATCAAGCGCGCCACCGACGTGATGATTGCAGGGAAAATCTGCCTAGTCCTGGGCTACGGGGACGTGGGCAAAGGCTGCGCCCAGTCCCTGCGCGGCCTCGGCGCGACCGTGTGGATCACCGAGATCGACCCCATATGCGCCTTGCAGGCGGCCATGGAGGGTTATCGGGTGGTGAAAATGGACGACGCGGCGAGTGAGGTGGACATCTTCGTCACGGCGACAGGCAACTATCAAGTCATCACTCACGACCACATGGTCCGTATGAAGGACCAGGCAATCGTGTGCAACATCGGTCACTTCGACAACGAGATCGACGTCGCCAGCCTGCGTCAGTACGAGTGGGAGAACATCAAGCCGCAGGTCGACCACATCATCTTTCCCGATGGCCGGCGGATCATCCTGCTCGCCGAGGGCAGATTGGTGAACCTGGGTTGCGCGACGGGGCACCCCAGCTTCGTCATGTCCAACTCCTTCACCAACCAGGTGTTGGCGCAAATCGAGCTTTGGCAACACACCGGCAAGTATGAGAACAACGTCTACACGCTGCCGAAGAAGCTGGATGAGGAGGTGGCGCGCCTGCACCTGGAGAAGATCGGCGCCAAGCTCACCACCCTGAAGCAGGATCAGGCGGATTACATCGGCGTCCCGGTGGAGGGACCGTACAAGCCGGAATACTACCGGTACTGAGGGCGACAGGGGGCGGGTGAAAGCACGAGCACGCCACTTGAACACCGCCCACGGTGCTCGTTCGACGTGGCGCGTTGACCACTAGGCAGTCATCTCGCCCCCATGAAATCCCAGAAGCGGCACCGCCCCCTCTATAGCTGTGAGTTCTTTCCGCCGAAGAGCGACGAGGGGCGTGACAAGCTGAGAACGACCTGGCGCCAGCTGGCGGAGCTGGGGCCAGCCTTCTTTTCAGTCACCTACGGCGCCGGCGGCTCCACCCGGGAGCGAACCATCGAAACCGTGATGGAGCTGCAGCGCGATTCGGGCGTCGGCGCGGCACCGCACATCTCGTGCATCGGTTCGACGCGCGAGAGCATACGCGGGCTGCTGGAGCTCTATCGTTCCGCAGGCATCCGGCATGTGGTCGCCCTGCGCGGGGACATGCCGTCAGGCATGCAGGAACCGGGAGAATTCTCTTTCGCCAACGATCTGGTTGCCTTTATTCGCGCCGAGACAGGCAGCCACTTTCACGTGGAGGTGGCGGCCTATCCGGAGTTCCATCCTCAGGCACGCAGCGCGCAAGCGGATCTGGACAACTTCAAGCGCAAGGTTGAGGCGGGAGCCGACAGCGCCATCACTCAGTATTTTTATAATTCCGATGCCTACTTCCGATTCGTAGAAAGTTGTGAATCCATAGGCTTGGACTTGCCGATTGTCCCTGGCATCATGCCGGTCACGAACTTTGCCCAGCTCGCGCGCTTCTCGGACGCGTGCGGGGCGGAGATTCCGCGCTGGCTGCGCAAGCGCCTGGAGAGCTACGGGGAGGACCTGGCGTCCATCCGGGCTCTCGGTCTGGATGTGATGACGGAGCTTTGCGCCAAGCTGTTGCAAGCCGGTGCACCGGGACTGCATTTCTACACCATGAACCGGGCGGGGCCGACCACGGAGATCTGGAGGCATCTCGGCCTGTAGAATATTGGGTTGCAGGGTAACTCGCAGTTCGTCGAGTTGCTATGATTACAAGGAAACGGATGACCTCGGTGAAAGCGGCAATAAGCGCCTTCGAAGCTTGGCGCTGAGACAAGTTGGCTCACCGCGGTCCTACGGCTCAGGCTTGGATTACTTGGATTAATGGGGGGGACTCTTGGGAGAAGAGTCGAATCTGACGGCTGGCAAGCCTTCAGGGCGCCGCGGCGTGCCCGAACTCATTCTTGTGGACGACGATCCGCTGATCACGGATTCCCTGGCCTTTGTGCTGCAGGGCGAATACGGCGTCCACGTGTGCCAGACGCGCCAGGAGGCCAGGATGCTGCTCCAGCGCTTGCCGCATACTCCTTCTCTTGCACTGGTCGACCTGGGTTTACCACCGAATCCCCACGCACCCGATGAAGGCTTCTCGCTCATAGGCGAGCTGCTCGCCTTCAATCCGAGCATGAAGACCCTGGTCCTCTCCGGACAGAGTGAGCGGGCCAACATTCAGCATGCGCTGACGCTCGGCGCCGTGGACTTTATTCCGAAGCCCTGCGATGTGTCGTTGCTCAAGACCCGGTTGCAGCATCAGCTGATGATGCTGGACGCCGAGCTCGATGCCGCCGAGGTTCGTGTGGAAGACTGCGGACTCCTGGGCGAGAGCGCGGCAATGGGGACGTTGCGTGCTCAGATCACTCAGTTCGCGGACACGCCGTTTCCGGTGCTCGTTGAGGGTGAATCCGGTAGTGGTAAGGAGCTTGTGGCCGAGTGTCTCCACAAACAGAGCCAGCGCTCAGGGGAACCTTTTCTAACCCTCAACTGTGCCGCAATCGCAGCGGAACTTCTCGAGGCCCAGCTTTTCGGGCATACCAAGGGCGCCTTTACCGGGGCCAGCGTGGCCAGCGCCGGTTTTTTCGAGGAGGCCGGGAAAGGCACCCTGTTCCTGGACGAGATCGGAGAGTTTCCGCTGCCGCTCCAGCCCAAGCTCCTGCGCGTGCTGGAGAACGGTGAATACTACCGACTCGGTGAGACGCGTCCCCGCACGGCGGCGGCCCGCATTGTTGCCGCGACAAACCGGGATTTGCGCGAGGAGGTCAGAGCGGGGCGCTTTCGAGAGGACCTGTACCACCGCCTTGGCGTGCTATCTATCCGGGTTTCTCCGCTGCGGGAGCGGGGGACGGACGCACTGCTGCTCATGCATCATTTCAGGGCACTGTATGCGAATATGGTAGCCCCTTTCACGCTTCACGCCGACGCCGAGGGCCGCCTGGCGGAGTACCCCTTCCCGGGCAATGTCAGGGAGCTACGCAATATCGTTATCCGGCTGGCCGCAAAGCATCCCGGAAAGGAAGTGCAGCCTGCGCAGCTGGAACAGGAGTTGGAAGCCAATGTGGCGGGTCCAGCGGGCCGGGGCGAGCCGGACCAGGACGAGGCTGCCTTGCAGCAGATCAAGGCTCACGGCTTTCGCCTCGACGAGATGCTGCGGGAGTGGGAGCAGCGCTATATCAATGCGGCGCTTCATCTCAGCAACGGAAATCTGAGCCAGGCCGCCAGATTGCTGGGCATCAACCGGACGACACTCTATAGCAGAATGCAGCGACACAGCGGCGATCGACAGGTTTCCTGACCGCTGGAGGGAGGCCAACGGGGGCTCTCTCGGGTAGCGAGAGAGTGGAGGAGAGAAACGGCAAACGGATTCAACGCGGCATTGAAGCCCCTCGTATGGCTCGAATGGGGGCGCATGCCACGGGCAAGCCAGCCAACGTAGTTTAGGAATGTACTGCGAATACTTTGGCCTGAGGGAACCGCCCTTCCGCATCACGCCGGACACCCGGCTCTTCTTCGACGGCGGCAACCGCGGAGTGATTCTAGACGCCCTGGTCTACTGCCTCGCCCGGGGCGAGGGCATCGTCAAGGTTGTCGGGGAGGTAGGCACGGGCAAGACCATGCTTTGCCGGATGCTGGAAAGGAATCTGCCGCAGCATGTTGAAGTGGTTTACCTGGCAAACCCGCGCCTCTGCCCCGCGGACGTCCCCCATGCCATTGCGACCGAAATGGGGGTGAGCATTCACCCTCGAGCAACGCGCCTCGAGGTAATGCGGGTGCTGCAGGCCCGGCTGGTGGCCAAGCACGCCGCAGGCCGGCAAGTGGTGGTGTTCATCGAGGAAGCCCAAAGCATGCCGTTGCAGACGCTCGAGGAGGTGCGTTTGCTGAGTAATCTCGAGACGCAGCAGCATAAGCTGCTGCAGATGGTGCTGTTCGGTCAGCCCGAGCTGGAGCAGAAGATCGCCGCGACTGAGATAAGGCAACTGCGCGAAAGAATCACGCAGGGCTTCGAACTGCCGGTTTTCAGGGAGGCGGATATCCGGGAGTACCTGGACTTTCGCATGCGCGCCGTGGGCTATCGCGGGCCGACGGTCTTCGGTCGTGGCGCGGTTCGAAGAATCGCACGCGCGTCCCGGGGATTGACCCGTCGCGTCAACATTCTCGCCGACAAGGCGCTGCTCGCCGCCTTCGCTTCGGGTAGTCATCACATCACCCCGCGACACGTGCGGGCGGCGGTTCGAGACAGTGAATTCAGCAAGAGTTGGCGTCAGCCCAGGCGGCGCGGTGCCGCGGCCCTGAGCACGACTGCGCTGGCTGGCGCTGCTCTGTTGCTCGTGTCTGTGACCCAAAGTCTGCGCCCAGGCTCCGTGCCCGAAGTCGACGACCAGGCGTCCGTGCCGGGCGAAGACGCGATTGCGCTGGTCGGCGCTCGGCCGCATTCTGCTCCGCCTGCCGCAACACCGGTGCAGCGGCGCGGCACGGTCACGGGCCGCGACGCTCAGGGCGAAACAACGGGCCACACGGCTGGCAGCACCGGAGATCCGCCGTGAGCGGTGCCGGCCCCGGGGTTGTCTGCTCGGCTGAGTGGGATTGCCTGGCTCCGGGAGCGGCGCGTTGAGGCCGGTCTTGTGGGCGGTCCTGGCAGGGTACGCTTTGGCGGCCTGCGCACCGGCTCCGCCCACGCCTTCCTCCGGTCATCTCCAGACGGCACCGATGGAGTCGCCGGCAGCGATCCCCAAGCCGGTCAGTCAGGCGCCGGTGCTGCCGCCGCCGCGCGAAACTATCCAGCCGGAAACCTATACCGTCGTGGTGAATGACGTGGCGGTGAAAGAGCTCCTGTTCGCGCTGGCCCGCGATGCCGCGATAAACGTGGATATCCACCCGCAGATTGCCGGGACCGTCACCCTGAACGCTGTCGACCAGACCCTGGAACAGATCCTGCAGCGCCTGTCGGGTCAGGTGGCCTTGCGCTACGAGCAGCGCGCTGACACCCTGGTCATCCTGCCCGATACGCCCTTCCTTCGTACTTACCGGGTCGACTACGTCAACCTGAGCCGGGAGAGCAGCAACTCTCTGAACCTGTCCAACGAGCTTGCCAGCGGTGAGAGCGCCCTGGGCGGCGGCGGCAGCCGCGGCGCCAGCCGCTCGGAGATCATCGTTCGAAACACCGCAGACAATCAGTTTTGGAAGACGCTGGGGGCCAATATCACTGCCATGCTGGCCCAGAAGGAAAGCGGCGAAGGAACTCCGGGGCCTGGTTCGAAAGACGTCATTGTCAACGCCGAGGCGGGTGTCGTCACGGTGCGGGCCACGGCCGGACAGCATGCCATCGTGACCGATTACCTGGAGAAGGTCCTGGCCAGCGCCCGACGGCAGGTGATCATAGAGGCCACTATCGTCGAGGTTCGCCTGAATCGAAATTACCAGCAGGGCATTGACTGGCGCACGCTGCAGGACACGGGATTCAACTTCGTCCAGACCTCGCCGGATTTCCTGAGCACCAACCTGTCTACTGAGGCCTTTATTCAGGGCACCTATGAGGACGCGGACTTCTCCGCCGCCGTCAGCCTGCTCGACGAGTTCGGCGACGCCCGGGTGCTCTCCAGCCCGAAGCTGATGGCGCTGAACAACCAGACGGCGGTGCTCAAGGTGGTGGACAACGAGGTCTACTTCACCATCGAGACAACCACCAGCACGGTGGTCAACGCCGGCACGGAAACCACTTTCGACACCACGCCGCAGACCGTGCCCGTCGGCGTCGTGATGAGCGTCACGCCGCAGATCGATCGGCATGATGTGGTTACCCTGAATGTGCGACCCACGATTTCGCGGGTGATCGATACGGTACTCGATCCCAATCCCGCCCTTGCCGAGGCGGACGTGACCAGCGAGATCCCGGTCATTCGCATCCGGGAGCTGGAGTCCGTCATGACCGTGACCAGCGGTCAGATCGCGGTGCTGGGCGGACTGATGCAGGACGTCAACGAGGCGGCGGACTCCGGCATTCCCGTCCTCACGGACCTGCCCGTCATCGGAGAGGCCTTCACCTATCGCTCGCGCGAGTTCATCAAGACCGAGCTGGTGGTGTTCCTGCGTCCCACGGTAATTCGTCAGGCCAGCCTAGACGGCGATTTGCGCGCATTCCGTACCTTCCTGGAGGAAACCGCGCGTCCAGCGGATAGCCCAAGCCAGGACACGGCGGCACCATGAGTTTGTTGCTCGACGCGCTACGTAGAGCCGAAAAGGTGAAAGAGGCGACCGCCGGCGGGGAAGCGGACGCATCCTCGAATCTTCCCGTGCTGGTGGAAGTGGCTCCGAGGCAAGAGTTAAACAATCACGGATTGGCCCTGGTTGATGCGCCTGAGCCCAGCGCAGGCGACGAGCACAGCGCCCCGCCCCCGACCAGTCGGGCCCCCGGGGATGGGGAGCATCACGCCGCGCTCGAGAGCAGGCACCCTCATCTCGCGATCGGCGACGGCGATAACCATCGCATCCAGTCACACTCTGAATGGCCCCCAGGCCGCCTCGAGGCGCGCAGCATGTTCGACTTGCGGGGCGCAACCGCCCATCAACGTCGCTGGCGCCTGGCCCTCGCCGGTAGCGGGGCCGCACTCATTGTTGCTCTGAGTATTTACTACGCGTGGCTTCTCCATGTTGCGGTCACGCCGTCAGTGGGCTTGGTCCCACGCCACGTGTCGGCGGCAGCGGCACCCCTCCCGGCGGCCGCACCGGCGGCGGTCTATCGGCCGGCAGCCGCCGTGGCGGTGAAAGCGTTGGAGGCTCCGCGCCCTGCGACGCCGAGCGGGGGGACGGTTGCTCCGGTCGCCGCTGTGCCGCCTGACGTTCCCGCCGTGTCCTCCGCCGGACCGCCGGCCGCACCCGCGCAGGAGACGGACACCATCGGGATGACTCGCCGGACAGAGCCGCTCCCAGTCGCCGACCATGCCGGCACCGCCCGGGCGGGGAAGGCAGGTGCCCAAGAGCCCTTGGTCATCGCCCCGGCGCTGCGCATCACCCGCAAGCGGCGTCAGGATACCGTGTTTCCCCGGCTCAGCAAGGCCTATCAAGCTTACCGGGCTGGAGACTATGTCCGGGCCGAGGCCGCCTACCGTTCGGTACTGGCCCACCGTCCGGACAATCGGGATGCCTTGCTTGGCGTCGCCGCCATCGCATTCCGCACAGGACAGCTTGACGACGCATACGGCCTTTATCGAGATGTCCTCAGAGTCAGTCCGGGCGACCGGGCTGCCCTGGCTGCACTAGTCTCGATTCAAGAAAACAGCGACCCGCTGGAGCGGGAGCAGCGCCTCGAGCAGCTGTTGAGGAAAGAGCCCAACGCAGCCTATCTGCATTTCGCGCTGGGTAACCTCTACGCGGCGCAATCTCGATGGTCTGAGGCGCAGCAGGCCTATTTCGACGCTTACCGGCATGAGAGCGGCAATGGGGACTATGCCTACAATCTTGCCGTGGGGCTGGAACACCTGGGGCAGTCCCAGGCAGCGCTGCGCTACTACCGCCAGGCCCTCCAGGTCGCGCGACGCCAAAAGGTGAGTTTCGAAGCGGAAACCGTTCGTCGCCGACTCCGCGCGATAACCGGAAGGCCGACTACCGGTGCGCCATGACCCCGCGGCGGGAAACCAACTATATCGGCCAGATCCTGGTCGAGAAGGGTATCGTCAGCCAGGACCAGGTCGACATCGCGCTCACCGAGCAGAAGAAAACAAACCGCCATCTTGGCAAGACCCTGGTCGCCCTTGGATTCGCCACGGAAGCGGTCATTCGCGACGTTCTCAGCGGCGTGCTGGGCCAGGAGAGCGTCGACCTCAACCGGGTGGTGCTGGATAGTGACGCTATTAAGTTGATTCCCCAGGATGTGGCCCGGCGACACAACCTACTCG
>JASJBY010000159.1 GCA_030066245.1 Gammaproteobacteria bacterium | reverse complement strand
TACGCTACGGGCAGACCCGGTCGGGGTGTTGGCGTAGCGGCGTAGATGGCGAGCGGCGCAGGGAGAGCTTAAGCTCGGCATCTCCGCTTCTCGCCAGGCGAGGGAAGGCCTGGCGAGATTTAGCGGAGCCAACGCTCCGGCCGGGTCTCACACCAGCTGTATCGCCGTTTGTGGTCGATGTTTCCAAACAGCTATCTAGTGGCCCCACATGCTTCATGACACCGACTTCAGTGTAATTCCCAGCTCCGCCCCGCGTGTTGACAGGACGTGTCTTGCTGTTGTCTCGACGCGTCAACCGAGCCACGAAGCCCGCAGCCTCCTCATAGCGGTCCCTGGTCGGGCGCGGAGCGGTCGGGGTGCGGGTGCAGAGAGTCGCGATACAGGCCGGGCGGCACACCCGTCCAGCGTTTGAACGAGCGGGAGAAGCTGCTGGCTTCCGAGAAGCCGAGCAGGTAGGTGATTTCATTGAGAGTCAGAGATGCATCCTGGATGTATCGTTCGGCAAGCTCTCGACGGGTCTCTTCCAGCACCCGCTTGTAGGTGGTGCCTTCCTCACAGAGCTTACGCTGCAGGGTGCGCAGACTCATGTGCAGGGTCTCCGCAATGCCCTCCTCGGTCACGGCGCCTGAAGGCAGGCGGTCGATCAGTCTGGTCTTGACGCGCATGACCGTTGATTCTCCCCCCAGCTGGCCAAGATACTCCGCAATGATCCTGTCGTTGGTTCTGGCGAGAATGGCGTTGGCGGTGGCGAGCGTCTCTCGCAAAGGTGCTTTGGGGCAAACGAGGGCGTTCTCCGGCTTGCCATAGAGAACCGGTGCGTTGTAGAAAGCCTGCCGCTCCTGCCGGCATCCCAGGCCCGCCTGCGTGAGTTCGACCCGTATCGGCTTGAAGCCCTGCCCGTAACTCACCCGGCACATGTGAACGACGGTTGCCAGCGCGGCATCGATGACGACCCCGGGTGGGTCCAGCTGCGCGTGACGTGCCCCGATCGTCAGACGGAAGTCGCTGCGCTGCTCGTTGAAACGGATGATGGCCGCGTCGCTGATCATCCCGGAGTAGCGAGAAAGGCGCTGCATGGCTTCCTCCAGGGTCCTGCTCGCCAGCCATGAGTAGCCCAGCGCATGCCATGTGGTGGGGTGCCAGAACGACGCTGCGGTGAGTCCGAAACAGGGGTCGTTGGTGCCCGCTTCCGAGAGCCGCCAGAGGCGCGTCATGGACGTGAAGGGATAGCGGGCGTTGGGATCGCGGAGTGCGGCGGGATCCAGCCCGGCGTCCCGGAACACGGCGTCCGCGTTCAGGCCTGAGGCGGTAAGCCCCTCCCAGACCAGGCGCGCCCAGGAGGTGATGGTCGTAAAGTGCACTGGTGTTTGCGTCGCGAGTGAGCTTCGGTGAGCGTGCCGCAGGGAGAAGCTACAAGTCAACGTTGGCCTCTTCTCGCGCAGGCGGGCGAAGTTGACTCTCGCGGAGGGCTGTCCATATACTCCGCCGGGTTTCGGGGCGGGTCCTTGGCAGGCGTGAAGGCGGCGCGTGACATAGCCCCAGCGCCCGACTCAGTGGGTGAGCGCTCAGCCTCGCGCAAGGCTAGCTGGCGTGCCATGACGGTCCATTGACGAGCTGCTGAAACGCCCCGTGGCAGGCAAAGCAAGAGCGGTCGCATCCGGCGCGGAACTCAGGGACCAGGTGGCGGAGCTGGGAACCAGTCTCGGGCTCGATGCGGAGACGGAGGTCGTGGTCGGGCGGCGGGTGTGGGGTGCCAGACGACGCATCGACGTGGTGTTGAGACACTCCGAGACGCGCAGGAGCCTTGGCATCGAGTGCAAGTATCAGGGCACCCAGGGAAGCGCCGAGGAGAAGATCGCCGGGACCCTCGAAGACATCCGGGCCTGGCCAATTCGCGGCATTGTCGTATTCTCGGGCGACGGATTTTCACCCAACATGCGCGCCTATCTGCTGTCCACCGGCATGGCTGTGGAGCTGTCGGACGTCAGGACCTGGCTTGAGCTCTATTTCGGACTGTAGCGATGGGAA
The DNA here is from genome assembly GCA_030066245.1 of Gammaproteobacteria bacterium. Lineage (GTDB taxonomy): Bacteria > Pseudomonadota > Gammaproteobacteria > JAABTG01 > JAABTG01 > JASJBY01. The sequence continues at coordinate 6,614 of JASJBY010000159.1, read as the reverse complement.
CGTTTCGCGAGCCACCTCCCCGACCTTTTCTCAAGTGGGTCGGGGGCAAACGCCAACTTCTGCCGAAGCTGCTCAACGCCGTCGAGGCGGCGGGACCCTTCCGTCACTATCACGAACCCTTTCTGGGCGGCGGGGCGCTTTTCTTCTCGCTGGCACGGACCGGACGGATCAAGGCACGCTCATACCTTTCGGATGCCAACAGCAGCCTCATCGATGCCTACCATGGTGTGCGCGACGAATCGGAGGCGGTGATCGAGCTGCTGGACGAACACAAGCTGGCCCATAGCGAAGCTCATTTCTACGCCGTCCGAGCCAGCGTTCCGCGCAAGCTGGCGAAGCGAGCGGCGCGCATTATCTACCTGAACAAGACCTGCTATAACGGCCTTTACCGAGAGAACAGCAAGGGTCAGTTCAATGCGCCTTTCGGCCGCTACAAGAACCCCCTGATCTGCGACCGGGAGAACCTGCGCGCAGTCGCTCAGACACTGCGGGACGTGGACCTGGCTGTGCGCGATTTCTCCCAAGTGTCGGCCGTCGCGCAGCCGGGCGACCTGGTTTACTTCGACCCGCCCTATGCCCCGGTGTCGAAGACGGCAGACTTCACCGCCTACGTCCGCGGCGGCTTCGGGGCAGACGCTCAGGAGCGACTGGCGGAGACCTGCGCGGAGCTCGCGGAACGCGGCGTAAGGGTGATCCTGTCGAACTCCATGACGGATCTGACCAGGCGGCTGTACGGAGAATCCTTCTACACCTACGAGGTCTCGGCCAGCCGCCGGGTAAACAGTCGAGCCGACAGGCGCGGTAAGGTGAGTGAGGCCTTGATCACCAGTTTTCCGGTGCGCGGCGACGGTCGGTTGGCGGCGGAGACCCGCCCGGTCGACCGTGACCGGAGGGCCGCCGGCAACATCCCCGGACCTTCGGCCGCGGAGCCGGCTGTCATCGTGCGCAGGCTTGCGCGGCAGTGGCTGCTTGAGAACCGCTACCAGGACGTGGCGGCGCTAATCGATGAAGTCACCCGCCAGTGGAAGGTCGAGGGCAAGCAGACGCGGCGTAACTGGTGGCAGGTACTGGCCGGCGATGCCAAGGGCAATCCTCGGGTCGTCGCAGGTCGCCGATTTCCCGTGTTGCGTGCGGCCCAGCTGCGTATGGGTATGCCGGTAACCTCCGGCGCGATCTGTCGCAACCCTGATGAGGAGGTGCCCCCCGTCACCGTCACCGGACGCTGGCGGAAGTCCCTTTAGCGTCGTGTCAGGCGAGCGCGTCATGGATCCTCTCCTGGAAGCTCGCGAGCTGGTCAAAGATTTTCCCGGCGTGCGTGCCGTGGACGGTATCAGCTTCCAGATATCCCGAGGCCAGTGTTTCGGTCTGCTTGGTCCCAACGGCGCCGGCAAGACCACCACCCTGGAAATGCTCGAGGGTATCTCCCAGCCTACGGCGGGGCAGATCGTCTTCCAGGGACGGGCCCTCGACCGCTCCTTCCGCGAGGAGATCGGCATACAGTTTCAGAGCACGGCACTGCAGGACTTCCAGACGGTGCGTGAATCGCTGGCGATGTTTGCCAGCCTTTACCAGCGAACGGCGGATGTCCAGGAATTGATTGGCCTGTGCAATCTGGCAGATCTTCTCGACCGGGACACCCGCAAGCTCTCCGGCGGACAACGCCAGCGACTGCTGCTGGCCATTGCCCTTGTCAACGACCCCGGTCTGGTTTTCCTCGATGAGCCCACCACCGGTCTGGATCCCCAGTCGCGGCGGAACTTCTGGGGACTCATCGAGACGGTTCTACGGCGCGGCAAGACCGTGCTGCTGACCACTCATTACATGGAAGAGGCGCAGCGCCTCTGCGACGAGATCGCCATTGTCGACCGCGGTCAGATCATCGCGCAGGGCAAGCCCAGGGAATTGGTCCGGCAGCATTTTCCAGCTGTCGTCGTGCGCCTGCCGGTCGCCGCCTGGCCCACCGGTGCGCGCCTGCCGGAGGGCAGCGAGCTTCGCGATGGCTACATTGAGCTGTTCACGCAGGAAGTTCCACCGCTGCTCGAACGGCTTGAGCGGGCCGGTGCCAATCTCAACGAGCTCAAGGTCGAAAGCCCAAACCTGGAGGATCTGTTCCTTAAGCTGACTGGCCACGCACTCAGGAGCTGAACGTTGCTGCGGCGCATCCTGGCCATATTCCACGCCCGCAACCGGGAGTTCTACCGGGATAAGGCCGGTCTCGGCTGGAATGTCTTTATGCCGATACTGATTGTGTTCGGCTTCGCTTTCATATTCCGCGGCGAGCCGGAAGACGTTTTCAAGGTGGGCGTGCTGGCCGATGCTGAGGCGCTGTCCCAGCCAGACTTGCCGTTTCTCGCTCTCCGGCATGTCAGCTTCATACCCGTGACCGACCTCGACTCGGCCATCTCCAAGGTCGAACGCCACCAGCTGGACCTGCTTCTCGACCCGCGCGGTACGTCGCGGTATTGGGTCAACGTGCATTCGGCCAGAGGATATCTTGCAGAGCGTCTGCTGCGGTCGGCAGACACCGATGGCGGCCCGGTGCCGCTGCGTCAGGAAGTCAGCGGACGGGCGCTGCGCTACGTGGACTGGGTGCTTCCGGGTGTGTTGGCCATGAATATCATGTTCAGCAGCCTGTGGGGCGTGGGTTGGGTCATCGTGCGCTACCGCAAGAACGGCGTGCTGCGGCGCCTGAAGGCGACGCCGTTGAGCGCCCTGGAGTTCCTGACCGCCCAGGTGCTTTCGCGTCTGACGGTGGTGTTGATTGCTTCCGTCCTTGTCTATGTGGGCGCTGATCTGACCCTCGACTTCGTCATGCGAGGCTCACGCCTGACCCTCTTTCTGGTGTACGTGGCAGGCTCACTGTGTCTGATCAGTCTGGGTCTGGTTGTTGCGGCGCGGCTGCGAACTGAAGAATTCGCCGACGGCGTGCTCAATGTGCTGTCCTGGCCCATGCTGTTGCTTTCCGGGGTATGGTTTTCCATGGAGGGAACAAGCTCGGCCGCCCAGGCGGTGTCCCAGCTCTTGCCCCTGACGCACATGGTCAATGCGGCACGCCGGGTGATGATAGACGGCGCGGGCGTGGCGGAGGTACTGCCGGAGATTGCCATCCTAGGGGGTACGGGCTTGCTTCTGCTACTGGCAGCCGCGCGCCTGTTCCGCTGGAACTGACGCGGCGTCAGGCTCGCTCAGGAGCAAGTGCCCGCGGTCGTTATGCCCGTTATCTATCCCGACCGGGTGGGCCTTTCGCTTCAGTTTCTTGTCGCTTTTGCCGAGCTTGCGTAAAGTTACGGAACTGCGGTGAAGCGCCTGGCTGTGCTGCCGTCCCGGCACTAGCCCGGATTTCTCACCGGGATTCGGAATCTTGGGTCGCTCTGGCAAAGCAGATTGGCCGGTCGCCCGCAGAGGCATAGCTGTAGCTATGTCTCAAGGGGGACCGGTCAAGATGCAAAGCCAGAGTGGGCCAAGAGCCGAATAGGACAGGTCGTTCATAGGCAAGACCGGCTCGGTGAAGCCAATGTGCTGAGTTTGCCAACATAGCCTGCAATCCGAGGTCCGCCTGGTGAGAAATCCGGGCTAGTGCCTTTTCTCGCTGCTTAGGCGCTTGGAGAGCCAGCTCAGCATCTCATCGACGAAGCTCTCGTCGTCTCTCAGGCGATGGGCGCAGGCCATCACCAAGGCCTCCACGCAGGCCATGGGTTCCCCGGCCCGGTGCTGGGGCTCTATGACGAGGACGCGGTCCTCCTCGGCTATGAGGGCAATCTGACCATCGCGAACCTCGTAGACCACTTTCCCATCTCCATCAGCCATGTTGTGTCCTCCCGGGAGGCTGAACCATTGGGTACACCGGTCCAAATTGCTTCGGACTTGAGAAAACTAGCGGCAAATCAGCAAATACCTTAAGAATCCTCCTGTTATCGAAGAGCATTGAAGGGGCGCCAGATCAGGCGCGGGAAACGTAGCCCGTGTATCCCGCCGGTGCACCGGTTGCGGCGGCACTCCACACTGGAACCGGACCGTTTCCCTGTCTATGCTTTTCAAGCAGTCGGGTATGGATGCCTCATGCCGAGGGTCTCAGGGGATAACAACTAAGCCAGCGGAGGAAAACGATTTGGGCAGAGCGGACATGGGGAAGCGGTTGGCACATTTCGGCGTGGCGGCCGTGTTGTTGGCCGGAATCAGTCTATGTGTCGCCCAGGGGTATAAAGGCTTCGTGGCACTCAAAACGCCGCCGGCGTCTATCGTATCCGAAGCCGAGGCGACGCCTGTGCTACCGTCCCAGCCTGTTCTCCTGCGTGAGTCCATGAGTGCCGGGACCGAATATGACCCGGTTAGCAAACCGGCGCGGGTCGTTAGAGCATCGCTAAGGGCTTCGCAGGCGCCAGGAGCTTCGCATGCGCCGGTCGCACAGCGTGCGGTCTACCCGGCTACTCGGGGCGCACAACCGTCGCCGCGCGCCAATCCATCCCCGCCATCCAACTCATGCCCCTTAACGGGCAAAGCATCGCCGGCCTCCGGCTGGCCCGTCCACCCGTCAGGCGTTCCAGCCCCCCGTTTTCAGGGGCCCGCTTACGTACGGCCGAATTCGCGACGACCAGCAGCCGTGCGCGCCCGGTTCGGCTCATCCTTCGGTCCCCGGGGCGGGAGTCGGATGGGTATGGGTTTCGGTTGACCCGCTGCTCCCCTTCGTCACCGAAAGCCCCCTTGTGACGGCGAACCGTCGCGCGTAGCATTCCTCCCCGATCTCGAATTGCCCTGGGCCGCTGCAGCCGATTGTCCTCCGCGAGCGCTCGCGCTCCGGCCCAGCGGGCACGGATAGCTCCAACTGCACGAGGAACGGCGGTGATGAGGTGGTTCGGCAAGCTGTTCTTGGTCTGCCTGGCCCTGCCCGCGTGGCACTTCGTTTCGGCGGCCGGGTCATGGGCTCCCCTGCCGGGGGATGAGATCCCGACCCCGATGGATTCGGGTGCTTCGGGAGCGAGCCTGGACAGGCCGCCGCACACACACCACGTGCCCGCGGAAGTCCACCTGCTGCGAAACCAGGTAGCGGCGCTGTGGGCGCTAGTGGCAGCGCGGGACATCACGGTTGAGGAGCTCCGGCGCCGCCTATTCGCAGCGCTGCACCAGCGCGACCATTGGTGGGCACAGTTGCGCTGGGTCTGGGACCGGGCGCACCGTGACCACACGCTTTTCCTGCGGCGGCTGACGGAGCTCGAGGCGGCGTTGGCCCTGGCCCATCGCGACGGCCACGCGTTGGCCGCACAGGTTGCCGATTTCCGCGGCCGCCTGCAGGCCACCCTTGGGCAACTGGGCGAGCGCGAGCGTCGGATACGGGGTCTGGAGTGGAAGCAGGCGGAGCTGCGGGCAGCCCTGGACACGCGCAGCGCGGAGCTCGCGATGGCGCGGCAGAGCTTGAGCGAGTTGCTGGTCGAGAACAGCCGATTGCGTACCGAGCTGGCGCTGAGCTGGAACCACCAGCCTGATGAGCCGGAAGCGGCTGAGAAGCCTCTGCAGATGCCTCGGGATGGCGATGCGGTCGTCGATGCGGCAGCGCTCGAGACCGTGCCTGCGGCGCCGGGGGTGAATAGCGGAGCAGGCCCCACGGCCAATGACCTGCATGCTCTCCGCGTGGACCGAGGTTACCTGGAGATGCGTCTGCGGACGGTGCTGGCGGAGCGCGAGACACTCCAGGAATCTCTCGACTCGGCGCTTGCGGCGCTGCATGAGGCGCGGCATGCCGCGCGGTCTCACCGCAAGGAGATCACCGCGCTGGGAGAGCAGGCTGCGGCACTCAGAAGCAGATTGCAGCGCGCCGATGAGGGCTACCACAGGCTGACCCGCGAGCGACGGGCAGATGAGGAACTCATCGGTGCCCTGCGAGCGGAAATCGCCCGCCTCAACCACGAGCTGAAGTCGGGGCGTCCGACAGCGCCTGTGGCCGCCAGCGACGCCGGGAGCCGGGCCGCGTTGGAGGAGCTTACACGGGCGGTCCAGACTTTGGAGCAGGCGTTCTCCGCCGGGCGGGCGGAACGCCCACCTCAGGAGGACATCCCCACGCGACCGGAGAGCGTCAGGGCGCGGGCGGCGCGGCTGGGTGATGCCTACACGGCCGCGTATACCGCGGCCGAGCTTCAGTCACCCTTGGGCGCTGAGCTTTCGGAGGGTCTCGGGCGGCTCAGCGACGGCCTGTTCATGGAGCAGTCGCTGTTGGCCCGTGCCGTGGCAGCCAGCGGCGTGTACACCGTGTTGCCCAGGGACTCTCTGTCTCGCATCTCCCACAAGGTCTACGGAAGCAGCCGCCGCTGGCCTGACATCTACGCTGCAAATTCACACCTGCTCGGCAATCCCGACACCCTGCTGCCAGGACTGGTCCTGGTTATTCCTTGACCGGCCCCGCCTGCGTGAGAAGCTAGTGTAGTGTCACGCAAATGCGTGGAATTATGGGTGGCAAGGGTTTCGACGGGATTCGCTCCAGGCTCCGAGTTTCGGCCAGCTTCGTTGCACACCCCGGGCCTCGCGACAGGACCTTCGTCGGTGCGCCTTCCTGCTCCGCTTGAAGGGCCGGGGCATGACTTCCCTGGCATGCCCGCTCACAGGGACCGATGTTCACAGGACAT
>JASJBY010000158.1 GCA_030066245.1 Gammaproteobacteria bacterium | reverse complement strand
GCGGGGCAACAGGAAGCGGGACAACAGGATGTGAACCGAGCCGCGAGGCAAGCGATGGCAATGTCCCATGCCCGGGCGTCTGGTCCATTAGAGGGGACGACGTGAATCCGGGTCGTCTTCAGCGCTGCTCCCGCCTCATACCGGAAACACAGGGTCCGGGGTTCCGATACCGGCGCTTCGGTCCGTCTCCGTCACTGCGCCAGAGAATCACCTGAAGTCCGGCACGCCCCAAGCTACTGTGATTCGAGGCGCTGGCCGATGGATAATCAGCCGTCATTCTGGAAAGGGCTCTGGAGCTACGTCAGCGGGGCGGTTGACACGATCACCCCGATTCCCGGTCAACGTCTTCGCCTATCCGGTCGCGGCATCAGGGTGCCTTTCCACGGTTATCCGTTCGAGGTGCAGATGGGCGAGCAGCTGCTGGATATCTACCCGGACATCCCTCTGAGGCAGCGTCAGCGTCGGGATCACCACGACTTCATCCTCTTCGACCCCAAGCGGTATTTCCATGGCATCGGCCATGCGCTGCGGCTTCGTCCGGGCGAGAAGCTGTCCATCAGTCACCGGATTTGGGACCAACGGCATGTGTTCACGCACCCGAGGGAAGCTTTTCGTCGCTACCTGCAGGTAGCCCACGAGGGGGACAGCCTGATTTTCTGGGATTCGATTTCCGAGCTGGGTACTTACCTGTCGTTGATCGCCGACGAACAGGGGGTGTCCCGCCTGAGCCGTCGCCGGCAAGGCGCCCTGGAGCACCTCAGGCAGGATTTGGGCGCCGCCGTCACCCTGTTGCCTCCGGACGAGGCCCTCGACTTGCTCTGCCGGGTAAATCGCCTGCTGGTCGATGATCCCTACCGGCCCAGGGATGACGAGGGCAACGCCGGCGCTTTGCTGGAGCTCCCGGACCACCTGATCCCCGTCCTGTTGGGCGACCTGCACGCCCAGGTGGACAACCTGCTGACCGTGCTCACCGAGAACGGCTATCTCGAAGCCATGTCAGCCGGGCGCGCGGTGCTGGTCATTCTCGGCGACGCGGTGCATCCGGAGGAGCCGGACGAGGCCGAGTTCATGGACAGCTCGCTGATGCTGATGGACATCATTTTTCACCTCAAGCTGCGCTTCCCGTCGCAGGTTTTCTTCGTTCTCGGCAACCACGACAGCTTTGACCGTGATGTCATGAAGCACGGTGTGCTGCAGGGCGCAGTCTGGGAAAGGCGGGTGATGGAACTGCGCGGCCGCCGCTACCGGGACGAGCTGGCGCGGTTCTACCGACAGTCGCCGCTGGTGGTGAAGTCGGCCGGCTTCATTGCCTGCCACGCTGCGCCGGCTCGCCGCAAGCTCTCTCGCGACTCGGTCGTGTCCGCCTGGCATTTCCCCGATCTGGTTCGGGACCTAACGCGGGGACGGTTGAAGAGTCTGGCTTTCCCGGCGGGCTACACCAGGGCCGACGTGCGTCGTTTTCGTAACAGTCTGAAGGCGAACCGGGAATGCGCATTCATCGTGGGGCATTATCCCCGCTCCGAGAATGAGACCGTGTGGCTGAACGTGGGTAAGATCCCCGGACACCATGTGCTCTACAGCGCGCGGCCGGACCAGGTGGCTGTGATGACACGCTTCGACGGCGAGATGGTGCCTCAAATCTATCCCGTTGAGCCCATGTCGGAGCTGCTGAGCCGGGAGAGGGGCCGATTGCCCGCCCCTGAGGCCGGGCCGCTGCCGAGTTGACGGTCCGCGGCCATGGCAAGGCTGCGGGTCGCGCCCCATGCTTACGCAGGGGCTGGGTACCGTGTCGAGTTGGGCTCTGATCAGCCGAACATGCCTTTCAGGGCGAAGAAGAACAAGGCGGCCAATGCGGCGGCGACCGGCAAGGTGACGAGCCACGCGCCCACGATGCGGCCGATGATCCGGAGGTCGATGGCACCGATACCCCTGGCCATGCCCACGCCGATGATGGCTCCGACGGCAATATGCGTGGTGGAGACGGGTAGCCCGGTACGGGAGGCCAGCACCACCGTAGAAGCCGCAGCGAGGCTTGCGCAGTAGCCTCGGGTGGGAGTCAGCTCCGTGATGCGTTTGCCGAGGGTTTTCATGACCTGATAGCCCATGGTCGACAGGCCCATCACCAGACCCACTCCGCCCAGGACCAGGGTCCACAAGGGCAGGGGAGACTGTTGCTTCACGATCTCCTCCGCGCCCAGGCGGGTCGCCTCGACGACGCTCACGATCGCCGCCATCGGACCGATGCCGTTGGCCACATCGTTTGACCCGTGCGCGAAGGCCATGGCACAGGCGGTGAAGATCATCATGGGTATAAAGACTCTCTCCACGCTGGCGAAGTGAAAGTCCCGGTCCGCCGACTCATCCACCTGAACACGCTTCGCCACCGCCCAGCCGACCGCTGCCACCACCAACCCGACCATGAATGCCAGCAGCACGCTAACGGGCACTGACAGGTCCAGCCTCAGGTGATGCAGGCCCCGGAACACAGTCACCAGAGAGATGACGAAACCGACCAGGAACGCGTAGGCTGGTGCCCAGAATCTGGCTTGCCGGAACGGATTCTCGGTGTTGAGTATGAGGGTGCGGATGCTCAACATCAGAAGAAAGGCAATGAGCCCGCCCAGCAGGGGGGAGATGATCCAGCTCGCGGCAATCTGGCCGATTCTCGGCCAGCTCACTGCGTCTATGCCGATACCGGCCAGGCCGAACCCGACGATGGCTCCGACGATGGTATGGGTTGTGGAGACCGGCCAGCCCCGGCTCGATGCCACGGTCAACCAGATGGCTGCAGCCAGCAAGGCCGCCAGCATGCCGAATACCAGTATCTCCGGCATGTTCTCCACCGCGGTGGAGTCGATGATACCTCTGCGGATGGTCTCGGTGACGTGGCCGCCGGCCAGGAAGGCACCGCCGAACTCGAAAATGGCCGCAAGGATGAGGGCGTGGACTACCGTGATGGAGCGGGAGCCCACGGCGGGGGCCATGGCGTTGGCCACATCGTTGGCGCCGACGCCCCATGTCATGTAGAAGCCGAAGACCACGGCGAGCACCACAAACGATGTGCCGAAATGCATCAGCACTTCCATGACGGGATTCTCCTACAAATCAGCCACAGCGGCGGAACGACCCGCCATCAACGCGCAATCAACAGCCTGAGCCTGTCTCCAACTTTCTCGGCGTAGTCTGCCAGGTCGCCTACCCACTGAATAACCTGGTACCACATCATCACGGATACAGGGCTCATGTCGTCTTCGTGCTGAAAGAGGGCACGGGTTATGAGCAGCTCCTGCTCGTCGGTATCGTCTTCAATCTTGTTGAGCTCCTGGACCATTTCCTCCACCTGGACCATCTGACGACCGCGAAAACCGGTCTCTTTCAACTCGTCCAGCCGCTCGATGATGCTGGCGGCCTGGTCACAGGCGTCGATGCAGCGACGCACCATGCAGAGGAACGGTGCGTGCATTGATTTGGGCAGCTGCATGGGCCGCTGCACAAACAGCCCCGCGATGTCCTGGGCGCTGTCTGCGATGGAGTCCTGCATCTGCAGGACGTCCAGGAGGTCCCGGCGGTCCACGGGCAGGAAAAAGCTCTTGGGCAGGTGATTCCGCAGCTCGTTCTTTATCTCATCCGCGCGCTGCTCCGTCTCGAATATGGCGTCCTTGAGGACGGCCACGTCCTCCTGGGAGCCCCTGAACAGGGCTTCGAAAAGATCGGGGACCTGGTGAGCGCAGGCCAATACCGCCCGCATATGCTTCTGCAGCGACTTGAACGGGGAGGGTCCGAACATTCTGGCCAGGGGTGAGGTAGGTCGCATGGTCGCTCGATGCTCCCTATGGTGTCGGATGGGTACCATGGGGCCTTGGACCCGTTCCACCAGCGCCAGCGGGCGTGGGTCCGGCCGTCACAATGACTTGCCGTGCGTCCAGAGTGGCGCGGTACCGTCGAATGCTTGCCGCCGGCTCCCGCTCAGGCAGCGGCCCGCGTCGGTGCCGCAAACAGAGTCTGGAACTGGCTTCGAATGTCCTCGGCAGCAAACTGGCCGAAGCGAGCGGCAAACTCCTCTCTGGCCTGATGCTGGCGCCGGCCCAGTCCGTCCACCAGGATGCCCATGGCCATTAGGGTCTGGGGCGGCACAGTCCCCTCGTCCACCATCTGCTCGCTGAAATGGGTAAGGTTCAGCGCCTGAACTTCCAGATCCTGGAAGTCCCCGAGATTGTCCTGAAGGACCTTCAAGGCCTTTATGAGGGCCTTGATGTCCTTGGGCGGATAAAGGTTCTGGAAAAACTCCATGAGATAGCGGAGCTTCTTGCACGTCTTGCGAAGTTCGTGCAAATCCTCGGCCGGGGAGCTGGGCGTTATGGCATGGCCTTCCCTGATGACCCGCCGGTAGACCTTCCAGATGCGTTCGCTTGCCACGTCCTGGATGGGGCGAGCGGCATTGGGTACTGCCGCCGACGCTCTGCCGGACACGGGTGATTCGAGGTATTTTCTCCATTCCCTCACGAGCTTCCGATAGCGCGCCAGGTTTATTTCACGAACCAGTTTTTTGTGTTCGGTTTGCTGGTGCGCCACGAGAAAGTCGTGAAGGGGCGCGAGATCCGTCTGGGTGCTGGCGGGCAGGCTGTCCCTGTAGTCATCAAACTTGAGCAGGTAGACGTCCATGTCCCGGGTCGGTCCGGTCACCTGTCCGAGCCAACCGAAGTCGGGCTGAAAACGTTCCAGAATTCTCTGGGGCAGGACGCCCTTGATCTGGCTGAGTGCCGAGCGGGTGCGCCGCACTGCGACACGGAAGTCATGCAGGAACTCTGAGTCCAAGTCCGACTTGGTGCCGGCCTCGTTGGCCTCGATGGCGTCGAGCAGGCTCAGGAGGACTCGCTTCGTCGCCGCGTCGGACCGCATCTCTGGCTCGAGAGCGATGTTGAGTTTAGACGAGTAGCCGGACGGCTGCTTGCCGAGCACTCTCAATGCCTGGACCAGCGGATCTTCCGACGCAGGTGCGAGTCGCTGGTTCTCGTCCACGAGCTTCACCATCTGTCGTAGCGGCTTTGGATAGCCCTTGATCGGCACGATGCGCAGCCGCTTTCCCAGCCGGCGGCTTTTGCCCGAAGCGCTGTCCAGCAGCCAGTTGTCCTCCACATGAGCCTTGAGGACGGTTTTTCCCTCCTTGTTCTGCCAGCGCAGGGAGTGGACCCGACTACGAACCGTCGCTTGGGCCACCAGGGCACGCATCTCCAGGACGGGCTCAAGACGGTCGCGCACCGAGCCCGAGGGGAAGTCCCAGACGAAACGTGGTGGCTCCTTGAGCACCAGGGAGCCCCGGATATCGGCGGTTCCCAGGTCGCGCCAAACCAGACGGTTCTGGTCGTCGGAGGTGTCCAGCTCCAGCACGCCGCCGTCGGCGTGGACCCGCCAGTCCACCGTGTCGTAGTAGGCGCGATTGACGGTTTTGACCCCTTCGTCGCGCAGCGGAACCTGAGCCTGCAGTTGGGATTTGAACTCGGCGATGCTCGTTCGTGGTGGGACTTCGAAATGTAGCTGTTTGACTGTCATCGGAGGTTTCCGTAGCGGCGGTGACTGGTTGGACCAAGGTGCCGAAGGGGCACAACCTCATGGGGTCACGGGCGACTCCAAGCTTCGCGGGAACGCGCATTCGTCATTACTTCCGCAAGCCAGGTTGCCCCATAACGCTCGACGAGCGCCGGCGGTCGAGGCGCGGCTGCGACTGTTCGTGTTGCCGGGTCGCAAGGGCAAGAGAGGCAGGGTAGTGTGGCTGCAGGTCATACTAGCTTCACCTGTGCCGCGACCGCCCAGGTTCCCTTCTGTCGTCCTGTCGCCGTGCTTTTTTTTCCACTTTAGGGACGGCTGCTGCGGTTCAGGTGGTCTTTCCTCGATGCATATCCATCATAAAACCGCAATAATACTACCAACGTAATCCTGGTTAAACCGTACTTCTGTCGGTCGGCCCGCTCAGCAGAGTTGACCGGCCGGCCTGATGCTGGCACGTGGAACCCGGGGACCTGGAGTCGTGTAACGCCTCGGGCGGTGACGCTCGACCAGTATGGTCGGGAAGGATCCATCGCTGTGCGTGTAAGGCCGGTCAGGGTCCCGCCGGTACTCTTACTCCGAAGAGGAATAACGCAGAGTGGACGTTTTTTTAGACGAGGGAATCGCCCGTGAAACGCTTCAAGAGCATTCTTTTTGCAGCAGATAGCCAGGTCGAGTTAGGGGGTGCCCTCGATAGGGCAGTGGCGCTGGCCCAGGAGAACGACGCGCGCCTGACGGTGATCGACGTAGTGGATGCGGTACCTCCCGAGGCCAGAATGCTCGTCACGGCCGTGTCTCCCCGGGCTCTGGAAGAGAGGCTGGTGCATCAGCGGCGGGAACAGCTCGAGCAGCTGGTTGGTTCGGCACGCGAGGACGGCGTAGCGGTCTCCACCGAGGTGCTGGTGGGCCCGCATTTCATCGAGATCATCAGGGAAGTGCTGCGGACCGGACACGACCTGGTGATGAAGGCGGCGAAAAGCCCAGGTAAGCCGGCAACCCGGCTACTGGGGGCGACGGATATGCATCTGCTGCGTAGCTGCCCGTGCCCAGTGTGGATAGTCAAGCCGGAGTGGAGACTGAAGTTCAAGCGCATCCTCGCGGCCGTGGATCCGGCGCCCCCCGGTGACGAGCGCAACGGCCTCAATGCACAGATCCTGGAGCTGGCCGCTTCCCTTGCGCAAATGGAGCACAGTGACCTTCACATCGTCCACGCCTGGACGCTCTACGGCAAGGGACTACTGAGAGAAGAGGGGCTCAGCAAAAAGGACCTTAAGAAGATGGCGCGCAAGACCGAGAAGACCCACACCAAGTGGCTCGAGGCGTTGGTGGAGGCGCACGTCCCGGAGCTCATCAAGACGAAGGTTCACCTGGAGAACGGCAAGGCGGGTGACGTGATCCCCGCGTTGGCTACCAAGAAGCGGGTAGCCCTCATCGTCATGGGCACGGTGGGGCGAACCGGCATACCGGGCTTTTTCGTGGGAAACACGGCTGAAAAGGTGCTCGGCGGCGTCGATACCTCGGTGCTCGCGGTCAAGCCGGAGGGTTTCGTGACACCCGTGAAAGCATAAATAACCAGTACCGGGCTAGCCGCACGCGGGGCAGGTTGTTCCGAACATGCCCTTGAGGGCAAAAAAGAACAGCATGGCCATGACGGCGCCGGCCGGCAGCGTGATCAGCCACGACATGACAATGTCCCTTATGACGCGAAGATCCAGGGCGCCCACGCCCCGGGTCAGACCGACCCCCATCACCGCGCCTACGGCAATGTGGGTCGTGGACACCGGCAGGCCTGTCTTGGAGGCGAGGACCACGGTGGAGGCGGCGGCCAGGGTCGCGCAATAGCCGCGTGAGGGCGTCAGTGCCGTAATCCGCGTGCCGATGGTTTGCATGACCCGGTACCCCAGGGTGGCCAGTCCCACGACTATGCCGACCCCGCCAACCACGAGGATCCAGAGGGGTAGCTCTGCTTTCTGAGCCACCTCGCCGCCGGAATTCACCAGGCTCACGACAGCGGCTAGCGGCCCGATGCCATTGGCCACGTCATTGGAGCCGTGGGCGAAAGCCATGGCGCATGCAGTGAACACCATCATGGGCACGAAGACCCGTTCCACCGCGGCGAACTGGCGGTCACGATCCGCACTCTGCTCCAGTGGCACCCGGTTGATCATTGCCCGGCCGGCGAATGCGATGATCGCACCGAAGAGCGTTGCCGCGATGAGGCTCTCCAGCGGCGATAGGTCGAGGTTCAGATGCTTAAGCCCCTTGAACATGGTCACCAGGCTGACGATCCAGCCTACGAGAAACACGTAGAACGGACCCCATTTCCTGGCATTCATGAAGGGCTGCTCGGTGCGCAGGATCAGCTTCTGAATACTCAACATCAAAAGAAAGCCGAGGAATCCGCCGACCAGCGGCGAGACGACCCAGCTTGCAGCGATTTGCCCGATCTTGCCCCAGTTGACCGAGTCCACTGCGATGCCGACCACGGCAAAGCCCACCAGGCCGCCGACAATGCTATGGGTAGTGGAAACCGGCCAGCCGTTGTAGGAGGCGATCATCAACCACACGGCGGCTGCCAGGAGGGCGGCCAGCATGCCGAACACCAACAGCTCCGGCGTGTTGACGATGAGATCCGGGTTGATGATGCCTTTGCGGATGGTCTTGGTCACATTGCCGCCCGCAATGAAGGCGCCCGCGAATTCGAAGATGGCCGCGATGATGATGGCCTGCTTGACGGTAATGCCGCCTGAACCGACGGAGGTACCCATGGCGTTGGCCACGTCGTTGGCCCCGATTCCCCAGGTCATGTAGAGGCCAAAGATGATGGCCAGAATCAGGAAAACCGTGCCATATTCCGCAATTATCTCCATCGCCCCCTCCTCTCAGCTGCCTTTTTCCAGGGTATGCCGGTAGTTCATTTGGCTATCAGGAGGCGGGTTTTCGCCCCGACGATCTCGGCATGGTCGGACAGATCGCCGAGCCAGCGCACGAGTTGGTAGGT
>JASJBY010000157.1 GCA_030066245.1 Gammaproteobacteria bacterium | reverse complement strand
TGCGGCATGCGAGTACCTCTCACGTAGACCAATCAGAAGTAATCGTCCGAGCTGGCCAATAGTTGACGGGCGTCCGCCTGAGCGAGTGTATTGCTGAGCGTCAGATTCGGCTCCCGGGGGTCGGCCTCCAGCACTTCCCGCAACAGGCGGTCGTGCAGCTCTCTGTCGAATACGAGGCGGGCATAGCGCCGGGCGAGCTCGACCTTGACCAGCAGATTTCTGCCGTCGGACAGCTCCCAGGCGCGTTCGAAGTGCTGGCGACCCTGTTCAGGCTTGCCTCCCATCGAGGGCGGAAGGCGGGTCCTCAGAATGCCCAGGTACAAGTGTGCCTGGCCCTGCTCGTAGGACTCGTCAAGCGCGACGACCCGGTCCAGCATGGCCTCGATCTTGGGCAGGTCAGCGATGGCGAGCCAGTCCTCCTGTCTTGCCTGCACCCATCCTGCCCACGCGACCGCGTAGGTGTAGAGCGCCGCAAGATCGCCCGGCGCCATCGCCTGGAGTACGGGAGCAAACTCGTCGAAAGCCTTGCCTTCCACCTCGCAGAATCGCGATTGTCGGAGGCACAGGGCGCGGCGGGCGTAGTCCCGCGCTCTGGCGGTCATGCGCTTCGCCCGTTCCGGGTCCTCAACGAAGACGGCGGCGTAAGCCCCGTATAGCTTTGCCCCCGCCATCAGCAACACTGGATCGTTTGGACTGTCTTCGATGAAGCCGTCCAAAATCAGCAGGTAGGCAGGCGCGCCCTGTTTGACGGTTGCCGGGTCATCCTGGTTGAGAATGGCCTCCCCCAGATTCTCCGCCAGACCGCGGGTCGCCATAGACGTGCAGGCCGCCAGCATGAGGCCGCCGAGCACAGGCAGAAGCGTTCGAAGGAAGTTAATGGGGCGCAATAACCGATCCCGATATGTCCGGTCGATAAACTAGCCGCTTTTTCCAGCATGGACAAGGGAGAAAGGCGCGTGCTGCGACCTGCAAGCCACCTGCAGGCCTCCCCGAGAGGCCGGCAAGCGCCGGAGACTGACCAAGGCGGGCGCGGACACGGACTAGGATTGGCCCGACCGCAACGCTCGCAAGCGACGCTGCAGCCTGGCCATGAGTTCGCTGGCCAGGTCCTGCTGGTGCGGGTCGAGTGCCTCATAGAGATACTCGATCTGGTCCATCGCCTCTGTGATTTCCTTACGGTCGTCCAGAGATTCCAGGCGCTTCGCCATGTCTACCAGGAACGGGTCCATCAACATGCTCCATTGCTCGAGACCATTACCTTAAAGGATACCGCGAAGACCTGCTTCGGAAGAGGTGGTCCGGGACCGGCCGGACGGCCCGGGGCTGGGTCCCCGAAAATAGCAGGCATCTCGCCCTGGCATGACGCGGGTACCACGGTCGGGGGACACGGCTGGAAACGGCATGCACCGTGAGAACCCGCAGGCAGGGCACTTTTCTCATCTTTCAGCAACCTGGCAACGGAGGTCACAACCATGTCCGAGGGTGTAGTCACCGGGAGCTGCCTTTGCAGACGGGTCACCTATGCGATATCCGGCAACCTTGGCGTCTTCCAGTATTGCCATTGCTCGCGATGCCGGAAATTCACCGGAAACGCGTTTGCCGCCAACCTGTTTGTCTCGCCGAGTGATTTTGCATGGCTTACCGGCAAGCTCTCTGCCTGACTACGCAGAGCTTCCGCCCAGGAAACGCTGACAGAGCACTGGTGTGGTGGCACGCAAGTACGTCGAGTAGGTCAGAGGATTCGGCTGATCGCCTACAGCCGACTGCGGGCGGGCGGAGAACTTACCGCCAGGCCTGATATCGAATCTGGCTGTTTGCTATGGACGCCCAACGCCCGTGTCGCTCCGATCCGCATTCTGGCCTGGCTCTGCCCCTCAAATGACCCATTGCTTAGAGCGTGATACCTGGATTGCTCGGCCCATCGACGAGGTGTACGCATTCTTTGCCGACGCCGGCAACCTTCAGCGCATAACGCCGCCAGAGCTACGTTTTCGCATCCGCACGCCGCTGCCCGTCGAGATGAAGCCCGGCGCGTTGATTGACTACCGTCTGGCGCTCTTCGGCGTGTCCTTCGGCTGGCGCACCGAGATCAGCGCATGGGAGCCGCCGCGCCGTTTTGTCGACCGACAGCTTGCCGGTCCCTACCGGCGCTGGGTTCATACCCATGAGTTCTCCCCCGAGGGCGGCGGCACCCGCATGCGGGACAGGGTTGAGTATGCGCTGCCCCTGGGGGCGGTGGGCTTGTTGGCGCTGCCCCTTGTCAGGCGTCAGCTCACCCGGATTTTCGACTACCGAGAAAGAACTATCCAGGGCTTGCTGACCGTGCGCAGCGACCGCTGAGCGGCCGCTACCGCAAGTCCGGTGACGAATCCGACCCCATGAACAGCGGGCACGCTTGGCCAGACGGTATTAGTCAGCAGCGCCTGGCCGAACAGTAGCTCGACGGCGATTTTGGTCGCAGCGCCCACGCCGATGAGAACCACGAGGGGTTCCCGGCGCTCCTGCCACAGTTCGTAGAGGCCGGTTGCCAGAAGACTGTTGAGTATCCCGGACAGGCCGCAGTAACGCTCCAAGGCCGGCATTCCCCACCATAGCCAGACGTCGATGCTGACAACGCTGGCGGCGAGGCTGACCGTGAACCAGGGGCCGAGTCGCCTTTCCAGAAGCGTGCCCAGCAAGAGCAGGGCGACGATGTCCCACAGGGCATGGGAGCCGTCCGCGTGCACCAGGTGCCCGGTGAGCAGCCGCCACAGCTCACCGGCCCGAATGCTGGCGCGGTCGTACACCCAGGCTTCGGGAGCTGGTCCTGCCAGCAGGTGCAGCCCCAGAGCAAGACAGGTGAGCAACAGCGTGCGCCATGGCGGCACGAGGCCGCCATGGCGGGCCCCTGACGTGGGCAGAGTCCGCATGTCAGCTCTTTCGCAGCTGGCGCCGGCCGAGGAGCAGCCACGCCAGGGCCAGGCACAGGACCAGTGTCCAGGGCCCCAGGGCACCCGCACCGGCTGAGTGCGCGGGCCGATTGGTGCTGTACATGGGCTGGTGGATGTCCACGCTGCGCGATTGGGCGGGTGCGCCGGCGCGTCGACTCTGGGCAGCGTGCTCGGCGCCGAGCCGGTCGCGATTCTGGCGCTTGATACCGTACGAGTCGAACAATTCCTCGCGTACCACAACCATCGAGGTGTAGTTCGTGACCAGGCCGTACTCCACGCCCAAGTCGACGATTGCCTGCTTGATATCCGCTTTCTCACCGAAGTCCCGGACTTCCGCCATCATGTCCTCTATGCTGGCGTAAGCCCACAGGCGCTCCACCTCCGGGTTATCGAGCGCCGAGGCGGGAAAGTCGAATCCCGTCCGGTACTCGACCGGCTGGCCAGAGACTTTGCCGGTCAGGCGGACGTCCGCCGGTCCGTCACCCCAGTAGTGACCGAACACCACCATTTGCTGCCCCCGGTAAAGACTGCCGATCTCCGCGGGCGTGAGGTCCGCGACCTTGACGCCCCGTATCTTCAGCTTCACGCCGTGCAGAGCCTCATGGGTCACCTTGCTGGTGGCCGTGAGCACCTGCCCAACGATGTCGTCGCTGTTGGATACGTTCATGGCGAAACCGTCCGAGGCCTTGCTCATGGCCTCGAGCAGAGGACGATTGGCGCTGTTGCCCAGGACGAAAGTGAACAGCCGCACGTCTTTTCTCTTGAGCAGCTCGAGGAACTTGCGCTGTTTCGTCTCACCCACGTTGGCCACGCCGTCGGTTACCAGCAGCAGCCCGCTGGTGCGATCCGCAGCGAGTGCGCGTAGGCCCTCGCGCACTCCCGCATAGAGGTTGGTGCCGCCTCCGGGCTGGACTTTGGCCACCTGCGCGCTCCAATGGCGCACCTGCTCCGGTGTCGCCGGAATGAAGCCGCCCGTGAGCTCGCGGGCCGAATCGTTGAAGACCACGATGCGGAACCGATCCGCGGGGCGCATTCTGCCCAGGGCTTTGCTGACGCCATCGGCCAGGGTCGCATATTTACCCTGCATGGAGCCGGAGACGTCCAGGACCAGGACCCAGTCGCGGCCCTCAGTGATGGGCTTGAGATCGTCGCCGGGGGTCACCACCAGCATGAAGGTGCCGCGGGTGCCCGGATCCCTCTTGTACGCCACCAGATCGACGCTGCCCGGCAGACCAGCCTTATGCCGCCAGTACACAACCACGTCCCGGTCCAGGGTGAACACCGGTGTGGCAGTGGCCTGGGCACCCGCCAGTGGGGTTTCCGCCCCGGCCTTGCCGGTATTGGCGCCCCCCAGGCGTAGATTCCACTCCCCTTCGTCATGCTGCTGCACCACAGCCTGCGGTTGATTCGGGGCCCGAATCGCCTCGACCGGGTAGGCGGACTTGAGCCGCAGGTCGAAGCTGAAGCGGCCGCTGACCTTCTCGTTGGCAGTCCAGAAGGCCAGCTTCTGCTCGTCGACGCCGCCTTCCTCCAGCGGATAAACATAGCGGCCGATGCCCGTGTCCACGTGGGCGGGTTGGATATAGACCAGACGCACGCGGGCATGCTTTCCCGCGCGGACCGGCGAGACGTTTACCTGGAAGGTTCTGTAGGCGTCCTTCTCGGCCACGCCGGCCTCGCGCCCGGCAGCTTTCTCCTGGGCATAGATGCGTCGAGCTTCCTTGGCCTCGACCACTTCGCCGGTGACGGCTTTGCCGTCGATCCACAGGGTGAACTCAGCCACCGATCCCTTTTCGGGAACGGGGAACGAATAGACGGCCTCCAGATCCTGTTGATGCGGGTTATGAAAAACCTGCTCCACGGTGGTGATGGCGTACCCGTCCTCGATCACGACCTGCACCGCGTGGTCCCTGATCTCCAGCGCCGGGAGGCTGCCGTCGGCCGGCGTCAGCAGGCCGGCCGCCTGGACCTGGGTGCCGGCCAGCAGGGCCGCGCCGGCGGCCATAGTCATCATGTATCGTTTCCACGTTGCAACCATTGTCATGGTGTTACTCCTGATATGAACACTGTTTAATTTAATTGCCGGCGCATGCGCCAGCAGGTTCTCGTCACGGTGTAAATGAACGTTGTTCAATTCAGTCCCATTTAAAAGCCTGAATGGCCAGGTCGAGGGGGAACGTATTATGAACAGCGTTCAATTCGCTTATAGCATGCATATAAACAGTGTTCAATATCTCGCTATACTTTGTGTGCATAGGTCACACTTTCGGGCTGTTGATGACATGGCAAGGCGCAGCGACCACAGTCGCGACGAGATCCGGGCAATGGCTCTGGCGGCGGCAGAGGTCATCATCGACGAGCAAGGCTATGCCACCCTCAGTGCCCGGAAAGTGGCTTCCTCTATCGGCTACACGGTCGGCACGCTCTATCTGGTGTTTCGCAACCTCGACGACCTGGTGCTTCAGGTCAATGGCAGGACCCTGGACGCCCTCTTCGCCCGGCTGACAGAAGCCCTCGCGCACTCTCATTCGGAAAGGCTGGGTGTGACAGCTCTGGGGCAGGGCTATCTGGGTTTCGCCATGGCTCATCCGCATCGTTGGGGTGCAGTATTTGAGCACCAGCTGCCGACGGACGTCCCGACCCCTGACTGGTACCTGGCGAAGGTTGCGCAAAGCTTCGAGCTGGTGGAGGCTGAGCTCACCCGCCTGGCGCCGGCCCGCTCGGAGACCGAGATCGCCCAAGCCGCGCGAGCCCTGTGGAGCGGCGTGCACGGCGTGTGCATTCTGGGTCTGACCGGACGTCTCGGCAACGTGGCTTCGGACTCTCTAGAGGCGCTGGTGGAGTCGTTGATCAGCAACTACCTGGCGGGCTTCACCAGCGGCACAGTCTTTCGCTGACGGACCGCGCGGGGTGGGGGTGAGCGCTCGTTGTGACCGCGTCCGTTCCCGCCGGGCGCAAACGCAGAAGAGTGTCCGAGTGGGTTGTCACAGAAGCAGGCCATCGTGCCGTTTCGAGCACGCGGCCGTCCCCGTCCGCCCCCAGCAGAAGGAGTCCAGGAATGAGTTTCGATATGAAGGACAAGACTGCTTTGGTGACCGGCGCCAATCGTGGCATCGGCAAGACCATCGTGGAAGCGTGTGTTCGGAACGGCGCGAAGAAGGTTTACGCCGCGGTCCGCACTCCGGACTCGGCGCTCCCCCTGGTTGAAGCCCATGGCCAGAGGGTGGTGCCTATGCCGTTCGACCTCCTCGATCCGGGCACCATTACCGCGGCGGCTCAGGCAGCGAAGGACGTGGATCTGTTAGTGAACAACGCGGGTGTGCTGCGTCAGTCCACCGCCCTGGAGGAGCAGGCTGTCAATAACTTGCAGTTCGAAATGGACGTCAACGTCTTCGGGCTGATCCGGACGGCACAGGCGTTTGCACCGGTCCTGAAGGCAAACGGTGGCGGCGTTTTCGTGCAGCTCAACTCCGTGGCTTCGATGAAGTCCTTCGCGCCGATTGCCACTTACTGCGCCTCCAAGGCGGCCGCGTACTCTATCACGCAGGCCCTTCGCGAGCTGCTGGCAGAGCAGGGCACCGCGGTAATCAGCGTCCATCCCGGCCCAATCGCCACCGACATGGCCAACGACGCAGGCCTGGGAGACATGGCAGAGCCTGCGTCGCTGGTGGCCGACGGCATTGTGGCCGCCCTGGGGACGGGAGATTTTCATGTCTTCCCCGACACCCTGGCGCGCCACATTGGCGCTGCTTACCAGGGCTTTGCCGAGAACATCGTCGAAGCCGACATCATGGAAAATTAGAACGACCCCTGCAGCCGTGGTGCGACGGGCATGGCGGGCGCCTGTAGTTCCTGGTCTGGCGGGCAGCGGTCCCCCCGAAACGGAAGCGGGCCGCGGCGCAAACGCCGGAGCCACTGATCACGGACGAATCGCGTAGACCCGCTCCAGCTCCGCGGCTGACTCCACGAGGCCGTCCAGGTCGAAATCATCTGCGAGCAGTGTCAGCTTCGTACGATGCTGCGAGTCCACGGGCAGTACCTCGATGGCCTCCAGGACCCCGGTGACGTCACCGACCTCTGCGGCCTGCTTGACGCGCCGGGCCAGCTCCGCCATCTGCGCCCGGTCCGTCTCCTCTGGTTCGTTCCCATGGGGCGCCGGCGCCCGGCGGGCATCGCCGGCTCCAGACAGGTTGGTACGAATGGTCGCAACGGCCCGGTCCAGGGCCTTGTCCAGTTTCACCAGGCAATCTTCCAGATCGACATCTGCCGTTCCCTGCGCCGATGAAGTCAGGGCGGTCTCCATGGCGGCGGCGGCTGGATGCACTTCCCGGGCGGAGAGATTACCCGCAATCCCTTTCAGCGTGTGGGCGATGCTGCGCGCGGTTGCCAGATCTCCGGCCTTCACGGCCTCCTCTATGTGTTCACAGTCGCGGCTGTGATTGCCCGCCAGATCGCCCAAAAGCTTCTTGTAGAGCAGCTTGTTTCCGCGTAGTCGATCCAGGGCGTCCTCCACGTCGAAGCCCTCCAGGGATGAATGCCCGGCCGCTGCTGGCTTTTCCGGCGACGGCGGAGGTCCGGTGTCGGCGCGCGGGTCCTCCGACACTTCAACCCATTTGCCCAGTACCGCGAAGAGCTGTTTTGGGTCTATGGGCTTGGTGACGTAGTCGTCCATCCCGGCGTCCAGGCACTTTTCCCGGTCGCCTTCCATGGCATGAGCCGTCATGGCGATGATCGGCAGGTCGGCCAGGGTGCTGTCCTCCCGTATGCGCCTCGCCGCCTCATAGCCATCCATCTCCGGCATCTGCATGTCCATGAGCACCGCGTCGTAGGGCTTCAGGCCCGCTTTCTCCACGGCCTCCCGACCGTTGTTGGCCACATCCACGGAGATGCCTTCCGCCGAGAGTATGCCCACCGCCACCTCCTGGTTGATAACGTTGTCCTCGGCCAGCAGCAGGTGTGCGCCGTGGAGACCCACCGGACGCACGGAACGCTTGGTGACCATGGCACGTGTTGCCCCCGTTTGGTCGGTAGCCTGGCTGAACACCTGCATCAGGGTGTCGAAAAGCAGCGACTGTTGCACTGGCTTGGTCAGAAACGCGTCGATGCCGATGGACTCACCTTGCTCTGTCTCCTGCTCCCGGCCGAAAGCCGTGACCATCACGATGGGGATAGCCCGGAAGTCCGGTGTTGCCCGAATCCGGCGCGACGCCTCGAGACCGTCCATGCGCGGCATCTTCCAGTCCATCAGCACCAGGTCGTATGGCTGTCCCTCGTCAGCAGCCGCGTGCAGCTGCGCCAGAGCCTCCTCGCCGTCGCCGGCGGTGCCCACGCGAAAGCCGAAAGACACCATCGTTTCCGCGAGGATTTCCCGGGCCATGGCGTTGTCGTCGGCGACCAGCACGTGCAGACCGGACAGGTCGACGCCAATTCTGTAGGTTTTCTCGTTCCCGGGTGCCTGTCGCTTGAACGGAAGCTCGAAGTGGAAAGTGGAGCCCTTGC
>JASJBY010000156.1 GCA_030066245.1 Gammaproteobacteria bacterium | reverse complement strand
ACAAGCCAGGGCTGCGCGGATATCGGCGTCTGCTACCCACCGCAGACCAAGACCCTGCGGGTGGCTCTCCCCGAGCCCTTCGCTCAGAAGACGGCGGCCGTAACCCAGAGCACAGCCGCCAGCGCCCTCGATTCGCTGGCCCAGATCGGCAGCACCCTGGACGGACTCGGCGACGAAGACGAGTTTCTCGAGCCGGACAAGGCGTTTCCGTTCTCCGGATGGGCCGAGGACGGTGAGACGCTGGTTGCCACCTGGAGCATCGCGGAAGGCTATTACCTGTACCGGGACAAGTTCCGGTTTCGCCTCAAGAACAACGGCAGCGCCCAACTGGGTCCAGCACAGTTCCCTGATGGCAAAATTAAAGACGACCCACTGTTCGGCAAAGTGGAAGTCTTTTACGGAGACCTGGTGGTCCGCCTGCCGATCAGTCGCAAGGCTGGCTTGACGGAGGTAGACCTGGAAGCCGGCTTCCAGGGCTGCGCGGAAGCGGGCATCTGTTATCCCCCGATGGTTCGCAGCATATCCATGGAGCTGCCTGAGTCCACGGGGCCCGGCGCGGTCATCGCCGGGTCCGGCCCCGCGGTCGAGGCGCCCCCAGCCGCCGCCGTGCCCGTCTCGGAGCAGGATCGCCTGGCCGCGCTGCTGGCCAGCGAAAGCCGTTGGCTGACCGTATTGTCCTTCTTCGGCGTCGGCCTCCTGCTGGCCTTCACACCATGTGTGTTTCCGATGATTCCCATCCTCTCCGGTATCATCGCAGGTCAGGGAAGCGACATAACGACCCGCAAGGCTTTCACACTTTCGGTGGTTTACGTGCTGGCCATGTCTCTAACCTACACCGTGGCCGGTGTTGTAGCCGGTTTGTTCGGCAAGAACCTTCAGGCCGCGCTGCAGAACGAGTGGATGCTCGGCAGCTTCGCAGCGGTGTTCGTACTGCTCGCCCTGTCCATGTTCGGCTTCTACGAACTGCAGCTGCCGACTCGGTGGCAGTCCAAGCTCACGGAGGTCAGCAATCGCCAGTCCGGCGGGAGCCTAATCGGCGTGGCCGTCATGGGTCTGCTGTCGGCGCTCATCGTAGGTCCCTGCGTCGCACCCCCACTCGCTGGTGCGCTCATCTACATCGGCCAGACAGGCGACCCCTGGCTCGGTGGGCTTGCCCTGTTTGCCCTGAGTCTGGGGATGGGGACACCCCTGGTCGGTGTGGGAACCCTGGAGGGCCGATTCCTGCCCAAGGCCGGCGGTTGGATGAACGCCGTCAAGGCGGTCTTCGGCGTGCTCTTGCTCGGCGTCGCTGTGTTTCTCCTGGAGCGGGTGTTGCCGGGGTGGGTCTCGCTGCTGTTGTGGGCGGGACTGTTCATGGTTTCGGCCATCTACCTGGGCGCCCTGGAGCCACTGGGCAGGGACGCCAGCGGCTTCCGCAAGCTGTGGAAGGGCACGGGCCTTATCATGCTGGTCTATGGCGTGCTGCTGATGATCGGCGCGGCCAGCGGCGGCCAGGATCTCTTCCAGCCCCTGCGGGGAGTAGCCCTGGCCGGCGGGACCACCGACACCAAGCAGAAGCTGGACTTTCGTCCCGTGAAGACCGTGGGTGCACTGGATGCGGAGCTTGTAGCCGCCGCGGACAGGGGCCAGCCGGTGATGCTCGATTTCTACGCGGACTGGTGTGTCGAGTGCAAACGGCTGGAGAAGTCCACCTTTACCGACCCTGGTGTGCAGCAGGCCCTATCTGGCACGACCCTTTTGAAGGCCGATGTCACAGCCAATGATGCGGACGACCAGGCATTGTTGAAGGCCTACGGTCTCATCGGTCCGCCGGCCATCCTTTTCTTCGGGCCGGACGGTCGGGAGCGTCGGCCTTACCGCTTGGTCGGTTTCCTGGCTGCAGACGAATTCCGCCTGCACGCGCAACGGGCGGTAAACTAGTGGTCTGTCACAGAGTCAATCTGAACTACGGCCTGGCCGAGGTTTCGGCGGGAATCGCGCAAGGCGACTGGTGGAGGCCCGTTGCAGACCCCGGACGGGGCGGGCAGGGTCGTCAGACCCAGCGGCGGTCGAGGGATGTGCTGTCGCGAGGGCCGGGGTGTGCAACGAAACTGGCCGAAACTCGGAGCCTGGAGCGAATCCCGCCGAAACCCTTGCCACCCATTATTCGACGCAGTCGCGTGACACTACACTAGCGTCCGACTGGATAATCGGCAGGTCCCGCTGCGCCGCGCCGACCGCGAGTCTTGCGGGCAAAACAGCACCCGCTCAGAGCCTGACCACCGTCCGGACACACCCTGAGCCTGCATCCAGCCGCAAGCTTGCCTGCTTCAGCAAAGTCCGCCGCCTGCCATGACCATTGAGGTAGTCTGCTCCCCAATACCCTGCATCCTTCGAGTGTCGGGAGGAAGAAGCACCGTCAGGATGGTAACTGAGCCTTTTCGTTCACCTGCGAGTTCGAGCTGACATGTCACGAAACACCCGAATCACGATCTTCTTTACGGTTCTCGGCCTGGCGGGCGCTGCCGGCGGTTTTCTCACTTGGCGACTGTTCTTCGCCGAACCGCCAGCGCCGGGCGGGGTGGCAGAGGCAAGCCCTGTCGCCTTGGCGGAAATCGGCAGCCGGCGACCGGATTTTCGCCTGCGCGACCTCGGAGGAACCGTCCGTGACGTCAAGGAGTGGGATGGCCAGGTGCTGGCGATCAACTTCTGGGCTACCTGGTGCCCACCCTGTCGCCGGGAGATCCCTTACTTTATTGCCCTGCAAAATGAGCTCGGTGAACGGGGTCTGCAGTTCGTGGGCATTGCAATCGACGACCGGGAAGCGGTAGCCGAGTTCGTGGACGCGCTGGGCGTGAATTACCCGACGCTGGTCGGCCAGGCAGATGCCATGGAAGTGGGGCGGAGTCTGGGCAACGCATTCGGGGCACTCCCTTACACCGTGGTGGTGGACCGGCAGGGCGTGATGGTATTCGCGAAACGTGGCGAGCTGAGCCGGGAGCAGGCGGAAGAAGTGATCCTGCCCCTCCTTTAGCCCGGATTTTTCACCAGGCCGACCTCGCCGCGCCAGCGGCGTTGCGAAGCTGTTGCTGCCGTCGCGGGCAACGTCGCAGGAGGTGCGGCCGCACGCCACGCTGCATCGGAGAAGGCTTCGGGCGGGTGATGAGCACGGCCTGCGATGGGTCCGCCAAAGCTGTCACCGGGCAGCAATATTTTCTCGAAGTTCGCTTAACTCTATGGTAATCTCGCGAAACTTGTTGCCAACAGGTCGGATCCGGCGCCCATAAGGATAATGGCCAAGTTCCTGGTATTACACGGTCCCAATCTGAATCTGCTCGGAAAGCGTGAGCCCGCGCACTACGGAACATTGGACCTGGCGACTATTGACGCACGTCTCCGGCAGCTGGCCGAAGAGGCTGGTCACCATCTGGACTGTTTTCAGAGTAACGCCGAGCACGCGCTGATTGACCGCATCCACGCGGCCGGTGAGGCTGCAGTCGCCTTTATCATCTTCAACCCCGCGGCCTACACCCATACAAGCGTCGGCCTGCGAGACGCCCTGCTGGCGGTGGCCATCCCTTTCATCGAAGTGCATCTCTCCAACGTCTACCGACGAGAGAATTTCCGCCATCAATCTTATTTCTCGGACATCGCGGTGGGTAGCATCGCCGGTCTTGGCGCGCAGGGATACGAGCTCGCCCTGGCAGCGGCGGTTCAGTATCTGGACCACGGGATGACCGACTGAATCCGGTGACAACATGGATATCCGCAAGATAAAGAAACTCATCGAGTTGCTCGACGAATCCGGCGTCGCAGAGATCGAGATCCAGGAAGGTGAGGAGTCGGTGCGCATCAGCCGTCATTGCGCGCCCGCTCCGGTAACGGCAGGGGTGCCCGCCGCGGCGCCGACAACCCCGGTGGCAGCAGTCGCACCTGCGCCCGCGGCGCCTTCCGAGTCTCAGGAGACCGCCGCGTCGGAAGGAGAGACCCTGCCCCCGGGCCATGTGGTTAAGTCACCCATGGTGGGGACTTTCTACCGGTCCCCGTCGCCGGGCGCGAAGTCCTTCGTCGAGGTGGGCTCGCAGGTGGAGGTCGGAGACGTCCTGTGCATCATCGAAGCGATGAAGATCCTCAACCAGATCGAAGCAGACGTGGCCGGAGTCATCAAAGCGATACCGGGGGAGAACGGGCAACCGGTTGAGTACGGGCAGCCTATTTTCGTCATCGAGTAAGCAGCATACCGGGCGTTATCATCAATGCTTGAGAAGGTCGTTATCGCCAATCGGGGCGAGATCGCCCTGCGCATCCTGCGGGCTTGTCGCGAGCTGGGCATACGCACAGTCGCCGTCCACTCATCCGCCGACCGAGACCTGAAGCATGTGAGGCTGGCCGACGAGTCGGTGTGCATCGGTCCACCCCCGTCGGCGGACAGCTACCTGAACATTCCCGCCGTGGTCAGCGCCGCGGAAGTCACCGACGCCGTGGGCATTCATCCCGGATACGGTTTTCTTTCCGAAAACGCGGATTTCGCAGAGCGGGTCGAGCAGAGCGGCTTTGTGTTCATCGGCCCCCGACCTGACACGATTCGCCTAATGGGCGACAAGGTCTCGGCCATCGAGGCTATGAGAAACGCCGGTGTTCCGTGTGTTCCTGGCTCCGGTGGTGAGCTCGGCATCGATCCCGACGACAACATCCGCATCGCCCGGGAAGTGGGTTACCCGGTGATCATCAAGGCTTCGGGCGGCGGCGGCGGACGTGGCATGCGGGTGGTGAACGGGGAAGCCGCATTGCTAAACGCCATCTCCCTGACCCGGGCGGAAGCGGCCGCGGCGTTTGCAAATGACGCCGTATACCTGGAGAAGTATCTCGAGAACCCCCGCCACGTGGAATTCCAGGTGCTTGCCGATGAGCATGGCAATGCCATCCATCTGTGCGAACGCGACTGCTCCATGCAGCGGCGACACCAAAAGGTCATCGAAGAGGCGCCGGCACCGGGAATCACCGAGGAGATGCGCGCCCGCATCGGCGCCCTGTGTGTCGGGGCGTGCCTTGAAGTGGGCTACCGGGGAGCAGGCACCTTCGAATTCCTGTTCGAGGACGGAAAGTTCTACTTCATGGAGATGAACACGCGGGTCCAGGTGGAGCACCCCATCACCGAGATGATCACCGGAGTGGACATCGTTGTGGAGCAGCTTCGCATCGCGGCCGGCGAGCGACTGCGCTATACGCAGTCGGACATCAGGATCAACGGACACGCGGTGGAGTGCCGGATCAACGCCGAGCACCCCGAGACTTTCATGCCGTCTCCGGGACTCATCACCCTTTTTCATCCGCCGGGCGGGCCGGGGATCCGCGTGGACAGCCACCTCTACTCGGGCTACGACGTGCCACCCTATTACGATTCCCTGATTGGAAAACTCATCGCCCACGGCGAGAATCGGGATGTGGCCACCGCCCGTATGCGCGTCGCCCTCAGCGAGGCGGTGATCGAGGGCATAAACACCAACATCCCGCTCCATGAGCGGCTGGTCGAGGATCGCGGGTTCCTTCGGGGCGGCGCCAACATCCACTACCTGGAAAACCTGCTTCGGGAATGAAACATCCTCCGGCCGGGCAGGCCGCAAATCCCCGGCGGCTGGTCGACACCGGGAAACCTCCACAAGCCGACCACCGCTGGCTGCAGATCAGTTTCGACGTCCCTTCGCAATCCGCACCCACTTTTTCCGAGTTGCTGAGCGATGCCGGGGCCCTGGCGGTGACCTTGCAGGATGCCGGGAACGAACCGGTGTTGGAGCCCGCGCCAGGTACCACGCCGCTCTGGACCTGCACCCGAGTCGTCGGGCTGTTCGATGCGAACGTGGATGCGGCATCTCTGCTCGAGCACCTGCAGTCCCTACAGGCCGAAGCGGGCCTCCCGCCCCACCGCATCGACCACCTGCCGGAACAGGCTTGGGAAAGGCTTTGCATGGACGAATTCAAGCCCATGCGTTTCGGCAGCCGGCTGTGGGTATATCCGAGCTGGGCAATCCCACCGTCGTCGGACGCGGTGAGCGTCCGCCTCGATCCGGGCCTCGCCTTCGGTACCGGCGCGCATGCGACAACGGCGCTTTGCCTCGAGTGGCTGGAGGGCCTGCCCCTGCAAGGACGGCAGCTTATCGACTTTGGCTGCGGCTCCGGAATTCTGGCTATCGCCGCCCTTAAGCTCGGCGCGAGCCGGGCCTGGGCAGTGGACACGGACCCGCAGGCGCTGCAAGCCACGCGGCGCAACGCAGCCGAGAATCAAGTCAACGGACGACTTGTGGCAACAGCCCCGGACAAGCTCGCCGGCATAACCGCGGACATATTGGTTGCCAACATCCTCGCAGAGCCGCTCATCGAGCTTGCCCCCGTGTTTGCCGACCACCTCTCGGCCGGCGCCTGGCTCGGCGTGTCGGGACTTCTGCGCCACCAGGCCGCCCGGGTAAGCAGCGGTTACCGGCGCTGGTTTGACCTGGATGAACGCGTCGATAGGGATGAGTGGTGTCTGCTTATGGGCCATCGCCGCGGAGAGGGAGCGCACTGACATGTATGCCCAATGCCCCAGCTGCCGAACCATCTTCTCCGCGTCCGCCGAGCAGCTCGAGACGGCTGGCGGACGGGTCCGATGTGGCCACTGCTACAAACCGTTCAACGCCTACGACCACCTGGTGGACGAAACCGGGGATGTGGTGCTGGAGGAGATAAACAGCGCCGAAGCACCGGAGCCACGCCAGGTGCTGCGAGAGGAGGCGGCACTCTCGGAGGAAGATGGGGCAACAGGACAGGCGGAGGCAGAAGCACAGGAGGAGTTGCAGATCTCCCCCATCGCCGCTGCCGTGGAGCAGGATTCGACACCGGCACGCGCGGAGACCGAGGTGACTGCCGACGCGGCCCCTTCCGAGCAACAGGCACCCCGGGACTCACAAGCTGACAGTCCGCCGGTGGGGAATGCGGTCGGCCAGGCCGCCGTCCCCGACCTCCTGCAGGGCGACCTGTCGCACCTGCAAAGCGCATCAGATCCTTCCTGGCTGGTGCGCGTCGCCCGGCTGACAGCGCTCGCGCTGCTGCTACTGGCGTTGGCTTTTCAGTACGCATGGTTCATGCCCACGGAACTGCTGCATCGCGTGCCGGCTGCCCAGCCCGCATTGGCATGGTTGTTCGAGCGTTTGCACCGGGAATTGCCCGTGCCGCGTGATATGTCGCGCATTCACCTGCTGAGTCGGGATGTGCGTGTCCACCCAAACTTCGGCAATGTGCTCCTGGTCAACGCACAGCTGGTGAACAAGGCGCAGTACTCTCAACCATACCCCACGGTCCGACTGATACTTTTCGGCGTTAACGGGAACGTCATCGCGGCACGGGGTTTCCGTCCGCAAGATTATCTGACCCCGGAGGTCAGAATCGACCGTGGCATGCAGCCCGGTACACCGGTGCAGGTCGGTCTGGAGCTTGTGGCGCCCGGAACGACTGCCGTGAGCTACGAGTTTCAGTTTCTGTAGCGCCCGGCGCGATGGGGGGCTTCCGTGGTCGGTTAAGCATTCCCGGTGGGGGCTGTACCGGCACGAGCCGCCGGGACAGGCCGTGAATACCTTTCTGTAGGCTCGACGGCCGCTGTCCCGGCGGCCGACGGTCCCGGCCACTCATGCCGGTACAGGCCTTAGCGAACACCAATGCGATGGCGGGTGGCGTTCGTTCCAAGGCCCACCTTGCCTTCATCAACATCTTTATCCGCCATCAGCAAGCGAGTATTATCGAAGTCTCTTTGGGGGAGGTAGCCCGGGGCGGCGGGGGCAGACGTGCGGATTGGCCCGCATCAGCTGGACAATAACATAGTCCTCGCGCCCATGGCCGGCGTGACGGACCGGCCGTTTCGGCAGTTGTGCAGGGATCTCGGAGCCGGCTTGGCCGTCTCCGAAATGGTGTCTTCCAACGCCCTCCTGTGGGGGAGCAGAAAGACACGCCGCCGCCTCGACCATGGGGGGGAAAGCGAGCCGCGCGCCGTCCAGATTGTCGGCGCCGACCCCGCGATGATGGCGGAGGCAGCCCGGTACAACGCCGATAACGGTGCCCAGATAATCGACATCAACATGGGCTGTCCGGCCAAGAAAGTCTGTAACGTGATGGCAGGGTCTGCCCTGCTCAAGGACGAGAGACTGGTGGCGCAGATCCTAAGCAGTGTCGTTGCGGCAGTGGGCGTGCCGGTCACTCTCAAAATTCGCACGGGCTGGGACAAGGAATACCGAAACGCGTTGAGCATCGCACGCATTGCGCAGGATGCGGGCGTGCAGGCTCTGGCCATACACGGGCGGACGCGGGCCTGCGGTTTTTCCGGCGAAGCCGAACACGAAACAGCCGCGGCCGTGAAAGCGGCAGTGCGGATACCGGTTATCGTCAATGGCGATATCCGCTCGCCACAAGCGGCCGGCCGTGTGCTGGCCGACACGGG
>JASJBY010000155.1 GCA_030066245.1 Gammaproteobacteria bacterium | reverse complement strand
CTGAGAATCCTCTGGCCAGCCTCCTGCCTGGTGGTATCGGAGTAAACTCCGTTGCTGCCAAGCAAGGAATCAGGCAGGAGGCTGGCCAGAGGATTCTCAGGTCTATCTCTGTGGCAGCTTCCTGCTAACAGCCATCAATCAAATCTCCCGAATATTTAAAGACGTAGCCCCCTAAGGGCCCCATTGCGGGATAATGCTCGTGGGATCCGGCTGGCACGAGTCTGGCCAAAGACCAATAGACCGCAGGACGGCGGTATACTGAGTCGACGCGAGATCCATTCCCCGGATGGCGCCGATTACCCTCCCCCAACCCAAGCTGGCCTGAATCAGGCGACCCTGGCTCCAAACCGCACTGTGAGCAGAGAACTCACTTGTTACAACGGCCCGGCGATGGGTTTCACTCAAGCTGGCAACAAAAATCTTCCGGCGTAATCAGTGGCGGGTGGACCGCTCAATTTCACGACGATGTGGTAACTTGATGGACAGGACGACGCTGCGAACTGCGGCGGCCATAGGGGGAACCAATCATGCCTGTCGGATGGATTCGGGCTTATGGGGAAGAGCTCGACAGATTCAGTTTTACAGACAGCGATCACGCCGAGAGGGATGCCCGGGCCGCTTTCCGGGAAGGCTTCACCACCACCATGCGGGACGGAGCCGCTGAGACGGCTGGGGCCTTGGCGACCTTATCCTGGGGGGACGTCGTCGAGCTTCCCGCCGGCATTGGCGACGGTGACTGGACCGCGGTGGTGGGCAACGGCCAGCCCGGGTTTGTCCAGACCGCGCACCTAGTGGAGCTGGCCTTTGTCAAACGCCGGAACACCAAGACCGGACTGAACACTACGCTGTCTTATGAGCGGAGAAAACCCGACGGCAGCAAGCAGACGGTGAAGGTGGATCTTCTGTGGGGGGACTGCGTGCAGATTCTCCGGAGGGACGGGGACACCTGCCACGCCCGGGCCCGGGGCAGATTCGGCGCCGTCACCACCGATCATTTAACCGGCGATTCGCTGCTCGAGGTTTATTTTGTTGACGTGGGCCAGGGGGACGGCGTGCTCGTCAGAACGCCGGACTCGCGTCATCTGCTGGTGGACGGCGGTCTGGAGCGTGCCAAGCAGCTTACGGGCAAGAACGCCGCGGATTTCGTCGACTGGAAGTTTTTTGATGACTACGGCCACTTCGAGATCGTTCTCGACAGCATGACCGCGTCGCACTCTGACAACGATCATTACGGCGGGTTGCACGATCTGGTCAGGATCGGCTCGGTGGCCGACCGGGAACTGGACTGCCGCCGCACCCGCATCGACGCCCTTCATCATCCAGGGCTTTCACGCTGGGAAAAACGCGATAGCGCGGTTCCGCCCCACAAAGACGGACTGGGGCCCCAGATCGAAGAAAACGGCGCGCCCTTTTTTGTACGCCTACTGGAGGACCGGGCCGATGCGGAGCAGGCTATCGTCAATCACGCTGCCGAAGAGCTTTCCGGGCCGTGGAAATGGTTTATCCGGGACGTGCTGCAAAACGATGCCACCACCGCCGTGGAGCGGGTGGGCGTTTCGCTGGATCAGCTCAACCGCCGGGAGCTGCCGTCCCTTTGGGAGGCCGGAGAGTACCAGATAAGAATCCTGGGACCCGTCACCGTCGAAAAAAACGGCCAGCCCGCGCTCCCGGACCTCGGACCCAAGTCCTACAATACCAACGGCCACTCGGTCTGTTACCGGATCGACTATGGGGACGCGCGCATCCTGCTCACCGGCGATCTGAACAAACCCAGCATGGACTGGCTGGCTTCGGCCTACGGCGATCTAATGGGCGCCTGGCGCTGTGACGTGGCTAAGGCCTGTCACCACGGAAGCCACAAGATCTCCTACCGTTTTCTGCAGGCCATGCAGCCCGCCGCCACCGTTATTTCTTCCGGCGACGCCGAGGGTCATGCCCATCCCCGGCCGGAAGTGGTAGGCGCCAGCGCGCTAACTGGGCGGGTGGAAGTGGATCTGGAAAACGACGTGCTCAAAACGCCGCTGATTTACATGACGGAAGTGGAGCGCAGCGTCTCGCTGGGCGCGCTGGACCGCCTGGACGTGAGCGGGCTGCCGGATGCCACCGGCACAGCGAGCGCCGTGATCGCCGGCCGCTACGTGGATGAGTTGAACGACGACGCGTTCCTGTCGCCCGAACAGGAAAAGCAGATCGAACAGGCGCCGGCGGACCAGCAGAAAGAGCTGAAAAAACAGCTGCGCAAGCAAAACCGGGATTACTTCAAGGACATCGAGGAGAACAGAACGGCCGGCACGTTTAGGGCGGTTTATTCCATCACGGTTCCCAAAGGCCCGCTGGGGGCGGAGTACAAACGCCGGTCATTGTGGCGGTCGAGAATCCTCGACAAAAACCACTACGGCCTGGTCAATGTCCGGACCGACGGCAAACTGGTGATGTGCGCCACCCTGGACGAAACAGAAGAAGATTGGCTGATCCACACCTTCGATGCGCGCGCCAACATCCAGGCGCCGGATTGAGCCTGGCCGGCGCGTACTGGCATGCCGGGGTAGCGGCGAGAGCGGATGAACGCGAGAAGCTCGAACGGCTATGCCGTTACATGAGCCGCCCGGAGATCTCGGGAAAGCGCTTGTCGCTGACCGCGAACGGGAACGTGCGCTACCAGCTGAAGATCCCTCACCGGGACGGCACCACTCACGTTATTTTCGAGCCGCTGGATTTCATTGCCCGGCTGGCGGCTTTGGTGCCCAAGCCGCGGGTGAACCTCACCCGCTTCCATGGAATCTTTGCGCCCAACAGCCGGTACCCGGGGGGGTGACGCGGGCCAAGCGGGGTAGGGGAGGCCGGCGTGCCTCGACAGGGATGGGGAGGCGCTGACACTGGCCGAATGCCGAGCCTAGATAACCTGGGCACAGCGCCTGAAACGGGGCTTTGCCTTCGACGTGAAGACCTGCCCGGCCTGGGGTGGGGCGGTGCGGATGAACACGTGCATCGTGGATCCCGTGGTGATCGAGAAGATCCGCACTCACCTCGATGGGAAAGGCGTCGCGGCGGAAGCTACCCGGTGGCTGCCGTGCCGGGCGCCGCCCCAGACGGGGCTCTTCGACTGAGCCGGAGCACCCAACGAACACCACTCGGGGCTGCGTCACCGAGCGGCGCGGCAGGGTAGCCGGTGCTCTTACGGTGAGAATGAGTTGGGAAATCCCGGTGGCGTGCGGGCGATTCCCTACCTTTACCCGCCGGGTTCCAGGTCGACATCGCTCCGAAGCGGGTGTTGACGGCCGCCTGACCACCTGAGGACACTCGAGCAACCTGGTAAAAGGGCGTCAATGCGCCCTAAACATTGTTTAGGCAATCTATATCTAATACAGCACCCAGTACATGGGAGTATCGTGTATGGAAACAGAAGTGGTTGTAGCCCTTGTCTCTTTGTTGGCCAGCCTTGCCGTTGCTGTGACCACCGCGGTATGGACGGCCAAGGAGAACGCCAAGTCACGCAAGGTTCAGCAAGACTTGTCCGAGGCGCAGAGTAAATCCGCCAAGGAACTCGTGACGCTGGATCATGAGCTGCGTCGGCAGACGCGAGAGGAGGAGCGGCGGAATGAAGAAGCCGTTCAACTCGCACGGTTCAGAGAGCCCCTTCTGGACGCTGCCGACCAACTTCGCGATCGACTTGAAAACATTAGAACGAAGAGCTTTCTTGTCTACTTGGGCAGTTCGCGTAAGGACACTGCAATCGCGACGACGCTCTTCCGTTTGGCCCGCTACTTTGGTGTCCTTGAAATGCTCTACGCACAGGTAAAACATTTCCTGATTACCCATAAACCTCAGCCATCGTCAGGAGCCGATACGGCATCGGCGGGGTACGAAGGGCAATGTAGGCAAGGCGCGGCAGCATCTCGACAAGTTTGAAACGGCGATTGAATCGATACGAGAACTCGGCAAGGTAACGCGGCAGATGCTTGGGACTGATGGCATGGTAGGTTCCGTGGATGGAACGCTTGACGTTGCCCAGCAGCGTGTTGACCCAATGCAACTCGGTCGTCTTGGCGCTGTTCGGGCCACCACCGGTGACCACGTACCAGTGCTTACAACCGGCGTCCACGATGCCGTTGAAACAGGCCAGGCCGTCGGAGGTCACGACGCTGCCGGATTGCACATGACGAGAGGCCCACTCGGCGATCGCTTCGCGGCGAAAGCCAGCCACGCGCGTCAGACGCATTTTGCGCGGACGTCCGTCTTTGTCGGTCTCGACCGCGGCGACAAACGGCGTCTTGGCCGGTGCGCCGCGTCCCACCTTGCCACCACGGCGCTCGCCGCCCCAGTAGGCATCGTCAACCTGGAGTTGGCCCCTGAGGGGCTGAGTGTCATCGCGCTCCTTCATCGCCTGCACGAGCTTGTGTTTCATACCCCACGCCGTGTTGTACGACACCCCGAGCTGGCGATGCAGCTCGAGTGCCGAGATACCGTTCTTCGTTTGGGTGAGGAGGTACATCGCGAGAAACCAGGTCCACAGCGGCAGCTTGGTCGATGCGAGTACGGTGCCACTGGTCAGCGAGGTCTGGCGATGGCAACGATGGCATTGAAAGAGCCGGCGGCAATTCAGCGCAGAGTATCCGTGCCATCCGCACTCGGGGCAGATGAAGCCGTTCGGCCATCGCCAACGGAACAGCGCTTCCTCGCACTGTGCCTCGGTCCCGTACTCGTCAAAGAACGCCGACAGACTGTACCCACGCTGAAACTGAACCGGATTGCGACTCATCGGAGAACTCCATGGCTTTCAGAGAGTTCCAATATGCCGGATCCAGTGGCTCACTAGCTGAGCCTCATGAGTAATCAAGCAATCCTTTGCATAGTGGACGCTGTCGTCCCGCTGCTTCCGGTGCTGGGGCTGGTCCTCATATACGTAGTGCTGGCGAAACCACCGTGGTTTCTGGAGACCGTGCGAGATGTCTACGACTCGACGTGAGGGCGGCGAAACAGCAGCCTGGAAGAAAACGGTCGCACAGTCTCTTTTGCTTGGCCCTCGTTGGGACAGACAACCTGTTGCTTCGTAGTCAATGCCGTCCTGGTCACGATGTCTGGATTCCTCGCCCCAGGTCGTAGATGTCGTAGAACACTAGTGACAGGTACAGAATGGCTGCGAGCCAGCCGAAGTACGGTTGTCCCCCTGTTGCCGAGGCGTGGAGCGCATTCAGTCCACTGGTCGCCACGATCATCAGTGTGCCGATGACGAAAAGCAGCCCTGCCGTGGTGACGTGACCTACTATGAGATGCCAAGAAGGGGTACGCTCAGCGTGGCTCTGGCGACCGGACACGTACCGGAAAGAGAGAAACCCGGCAACTGCGCCGGCAATGAGAAGGCTACTCACAATTAGCACCAAGCCAAGGGCATTTCGGTCTTGTGACATTCTGGTAAGTCCGTCTGCGATGGACGGTTGTAGAGCGAACAAGACGATAATCAAGAGAACATGCTTGATTGCTGATTGCAGAACGATCTGCTTTGAGGACATTATTTCACTCCTGGATGCCGTGCGGCAGATGTGGTGACTCAGATTGGGCAGTCCGCCCTAGAATAGTATTGTCGCACGGAAGGTAACGTGGCGGGGGTGTCAAGCCCTCTGGGCGCCGGGACTCTCGAACCTGGTGGGTGCGAAAGCCGATAAGACGCATGGTGTGACCGGATGCCAGATACTAGGGGGCGGACACGGCTTCTTCGTAGCCGGCGGCGAATTTTGTCACGCACATCGCACGATACGCCGAGTGCTCTCCGCATGCGACACCGACTACCCTGAACGCAGGGTCGAAGATATTGTCCCGATGACCTCGATCCCTAAGACCATCATCGACGATGAGCTGGACCACGACATCCCGAGGGTCATCCTGGCCATAGCTGATGTTCTCCCCGATCTTCCCATTCCACCTCCCATAGCGGTTCGCTCGGTCATACGCTCGGCTCCTGTCCTTCCCTCTGTGCCCCAACCCTCCGGACGGACCTTGGTCCCGGACATGGTCATCCGCTGCCCTGGACATGCCCCGAGAAGGGGTCAACGCCCCGATAGGCTTGACCTGCCTTAAGAAGTCAATGGCTTCATCCACGGCTCCGACGCCCTCGGTTGTGATGATGGCTATGTCGCCGGGACGCTCGAAGCGGTTGCCCCTGTAGTACCGTCTGCGTTCTTCTAGGAACTCGGCGTAACGGCGAGGCTCGCTGCGGGCCAGATTCATCTCTCGGAGCACCCCCGCTTCGAGGTCTGAAAGGTAAGGGGCAGACTTGGTTAGCTCTGCACTGTCAGCCGATGATGTGACCACTAACGCCAGGATCACGCAGAGAAACATCAAGACCCGAATGTCAAAGAGCATATCCGCGACCTCGCCTGAGGCTATGCCGGTCCCGGCAGGCCTGCTGGGAGCGCTGCCATGAACACTATCGATTTTTATGCTGGCTCTGGCTTTACAGCGCACTCCGCCTGCAAGGCATCCATCCGGGGTGTCCGGGTCGAACGTGTCGCCCATGGTCTGCTTCCGCCGCAAAGTCGTAGCAAAGTCTCCGATAATCAAAGTTGCTGGGGCATTTGCAGAGAAGTGCTCGTTAGCGCGTTGGCGATACCGTTGGTTTGTCAACGAGGGGATTGGACAGGGGAATATACGTAGGGGGGAGCCCGGGGACAGGTCTGGCATTGTTGCGTGTAGCGGTGAGCTGCACGAGTGTCGGTTCGGTGCTGTGAGCTACTCTTGTCCTCGGTTGCGCCTCGGTTTCGGCTACGCCGCATTAAGTGCGGGCTTCGAGGAATGCTTGTGGAGTGACGATGGCCAGGCCGCGGAAGGGATGCAGCCTGATGAGATCGGCGTCACCGGTGACGAGGCAATCGGCGCGGCCGGTGAGCGCAGTTTCCAAGATCTTGTCATCATCGGGATCCTGACATGCACGCACGGCACCCGTTATTGCGGTCCACTCCGCAACGGCGGCGAGATCAGCGAGAAACACTTGCCGCGTTGCCGCACTGACATAACGATCGAACTTTGGGCGCATCAAGCGTGTGGTGATCTCTTGGAAGGTTTGATTCGAGAAAACCAGGACGCCGGTGTCCAGAACATGGCGCAAGACCGCAAAAGGCTTGCTGGATGCGATTAAGGCGGCACTGATGAGCACATTGGTGTCGAGAACAACGCGCTCAGCGCTCATCGGTCAAGAGCTCGTCGAGCGCCTCCTCGGTCAGGCCTGCAGCGGCCGCTTCCTCTTGCATCCGGCGCACGGAGTCCAGGAGCCGGGCATTCGCGGCTCCACGCATTCGCTCGTAATCCTCGACGGATAGGACGACAGCAGCTGGTCGACCTTGCTTGGTCACGGTCACGGGTTCGCGTTGGGCGGCTTCTAGAAGTTGCCCGAAGCGGTTCTTGGCATCGATAGCAGAGACGGTTCGCATGCAGCTATTCTAGCCGTTATAGCTATTCCTTTCACCGTCGGGTGTCTAATCCCACTGTCCGGCGCATTGCGACTGCCTCTTCGTTTCGGCGCGGGGAGGGCCTGGATAGCCGCGCCGGCATCAAGGCGGTGGAGGGCAGCTCAAATACATCCATCGACTTGGGACGTACACTGGGGGGCGTTACCTAGCGATCGAGGAGGGCGAGGGGGCCGTGTCCAATATTTCGGGTCTAACTCCGGCTAATAAGCCCTTAGAGGGCCTAAAGGCGCGGAATATTAGACATGGCTTATTCCCATTTTAGTATTTGAGACAATAGGTTATCTGCTAAATGGCATTCTGGATGGGGTTCAGGTGGTCGGAGGTTCAAATCCTCTCGCCCCGACCAAAATCCTCCATCAAAACAAACAGTTGCGGGCTTGCTTTCGTGCCGTTTACGTGCCCGGTTTCTACAGAAGGGCGTTTTTCTACAATTCTTTGTCCAGAGGTCGCACTCGTTCGACCTCACGAGCCTTCACGTAGCCCTCCGTGGTGTCCCGGTTCTCGTGTCCCCCGAGCGCCTGCGCATAGTCCAATCCGCCGTGTCGCTTGGCGTCCATCAGTGCTTTGGCACGGATGTCGTGGAAGTGGACATCCTCCAGCCCGGCTCGTCCCACAAGCCGTCGCCAGATGGACTCGAACCCGCTCTCTGAGTACGGCTGCCCATCTCTGGTTGCGAAAAGGAACAGAGTTCCGACCCGGCGACGCAGGCGGCGAATCCGGTCGTGGAGCCTTGACAGCTCCGGAGTCCGGTCGTAAACGATCCGCTTCCCAGTCTTCTGGTGAACCACGTGCAAGCCGTCGGAATGTGAGTCGGAAAGGGTGACGCGGAGAATGGAGTTGACCCGGCGAAACGGCTACATCGTCATGCTGAGTCAGGTCGATGATCCCAAGCACATCGTTCCCCACTACAAGGTCGTTCCGAACATGTGGAACGTGTATTTCTGGGTGGACGACGTGGAGGCGATATACGCTGGGTTGAAGGGTCGGGGTGC
>JASJBY010000154.1 GCA_030066245.1 Gammaproteobacteria bacterium | reverse complement strand
GACGAGGGCATGAAGCTGCTCGACAAGGGCAAGGTGGACGCGTTCGCGGGCGACCGCCTGGTCCTCATGGGCCAGGCGGCCTCGTCCAAAAACCGCGAAAACCTGTCCATGCTCACAGAGGATTTCTCCGTCGATCCCTACGCTTTCGCGCTTCCGCGGGGGGACGCCGCTTTTCGCCTGGCGGTAAACGAAGGCATTGCGCATCTGTACCGAACCGGTCAGGTGGAGAAGATTTTCTCGGACTGGTTTGGGCCGAAGGCGGAGCCCAGTGCGCTTCTGCGCTCCGTTTATTTCCTGTACGCGTTTCCGGACTGACCCAGGGATTCGGGACCCAAGGTACTTCCGTCAGAGGTGTAGTAGCCTTTCCTCGGGACGAGAAATCCCAGCCCGGATTTCGCACCGGGATCCGCAAGAACCGAAGTACTATGGGGCGATGACGAGCCCTAAGTCACTCCAGTCGCCCGCTCGCGCAGTCGGAGCATTCGCCATCTTTGGGGCGCCAATCTCGCTGGCGCCATTGGGCGTCGGTCGCATTCACCAGACCTACACGGTGACATGCTCGGACAATCGCAACACTCGCCGCTACGTCCTTCAGCGAATCAACACGCGTGTTTTCCGGTCGCCAGAGCGCCTGATGGAAAACATCCAGCGGGTGACGGACCACCTTCAGCGGCGCTTGTTGGACGAAAAACGTGAGAGCCTGGCGGCCCGGGTGCCGTCCGTGATTCCGACCATGGATGGTCGGGCCTGCTATCTGGATGGCGAAGGATACTGGTGGCGCCTGTACGCTTATGTGGAGAACTCGCGCTCACGGAACCTGGTCGAGACGCCCGAGATCGCATATCAGGGCGCAAGAATCTTCGGAGATTTCGTGCGCTTGCTGAGTGACCTGCCGGCACCTCGCCTCCACGAAACCATCCCCCATTTTCACGATACGCCCCGCTGGTTCGAGGCGCTCACGGAGGCTGCGGCAGCGGATTCATGTAATCGCGCTGCCGCAGCCTCCGACCTCATATCGAGCATCGAAAAAAGGGCGACACTCACTGGCGTGCTGTCCGGTCCAGACCAGTCGGTACCACTACCAGAGCGTGTCGTGCACAACGATACCAAGATCGATAACGTGCTGTTTGACAGGGATTCGGATGAGGGGATCTGTCCGGTGGACCTGGACACGGTGATGCCGGGGCTGGTGCTGCACGACTTTGGAGACCTGGTGCGCACCACCGTGAACCCGGCGCGAGAGGATCACACGGACCTGCGCCAGGTGACTGTGCGCCTGGCCGTGTTCGAGGCGGTGGTGCGTGGCTACCTAACCGGTGCAGGCGCACTGCTGACTGCCGCGGAACTTGATTTGCTGGCCGTCTCGGGGCAGGTGATTACTTTGGAGCTGGCCATGCGATTCCTGCAGGATCATCTGCGCGGTGACGTCTACTTCACCACCACGCATCCGGATCAGAACCTTCAGCGTGCCCGGCTTCAGCTCCGCCTGCTGGAGAACCTGGAGGCGCGTTCGGAGCAGATGCAGCGGATCGTGGAGACAGCGCGCCAGGCATAACGGCCGCAGCAGACACATCCGCGCCAGCCACCCGGCCACCTTGATCTGCAGCGGATTGCGCGCCTGACACTCTCTCTCGACCTACCATCTACCGTCCACGCCCTCCGACCTACGACTTACGCTTGCCCTTCACTGACCATGACTGTGCAGCGAGGTGTCCACTTGGCCTTCCAAGGCGTGCCGGGTCTGAATGCGGGCCACAAGGTCCCCTTCGCAGAGCAGAGGCTGACGCCGTATGCCACTGATTAGGCCAGGCACCGGCGCCTTGATCTCGGCACGAATATGGCCGTGAAAAGCATCGTACAAAAATCCTATGAGCTCCCCGCTTCTCACCCAGCGACCTACCTCCAGGCGTGACACGAACAGGCCCGCATTCTGGGAGATGACGGGAAAGGTCTGATTCAGAGAAAAATATTGGCAGTCTTCCTCCTCTTCGGACAGGGACGTGGTCTCGAGAATTCCAGTTCGCTGCAGGAAAGCGATCAGTGAGAAGAACAGCCGCTCGCAATGGTGAAGCTGCAGGTCGCCGGCCTGACCGGCCTGGATAACGAAGTTCTCGCCCTCGTTCCAGCGCCATGCATGACCTATGGTGCTGGTGAAAACGGTATTCATGGCGCGTTCTATGACGGCGGGCAGTCCGAACAATATGGCATTCTCACGTTCTTGCTCACTTGGCTCGTAGAGGCGGACCTGCGGTAGCTCCTCGAACTCGGTGTTGGAGCTGTGCACGTCAATGCGGTAGTAGGCGGCGCGGGTGGCCTCCAGCACCGCCCAGGCGATACGCTGGGTGGTCTCACCGGCATCGTACCCGGGGAACATGCGATTGATGTCGGTCTTGTCGAAGGGCCAGACGCGACTGCGCAGATTGATGCCGAGGACGTTCACGGCGGGGATGATCACCACGCGCTTCAGCAGGCGCTGACCAGGCTGACTGCCTTTGGCGATGTCGGCAAGAAAGCTGGCCAGTCGCGACAGTACGAACACGCCGTTCAACTCGTTGCCATGGATACCGGCCACCAATGCAGCGCGGGGCGGGTCGCCGGTCGGGCCCAGATCGTGGTAGGGAATGTCGAAGTCCTCGCGCAGCGGTGCGGTCATCTGGAGCAGGAGCGGCGATGTCACGTCGAGTTCTCCGGTTCAGCGCTCCCATCAACCATCACGTCAACGATCCGGGCCATCAGGGAGCCTTCGTATACGAGGGGATACTCCCGCAGGGTGAAAAGAATACCCCGGGCGGGTGAGCGCACTTCCGAGAGCGTCTCTCCTTGGTAAGGGGAAACAATGCGCCCCAGCAGCTGTTCCCGCTCCACGGCTGTCCAGTGCTCAATCTCGGGTATGAACAGACCGGAAGTGTCGGCATTCAGATAGCGCACGTTGCTGTCGTCAGCGACCAGCGGGCTGTGGGTAGCGGGCGGCAGTTCCAGCCCGGCCGCCAGCACGCCCAGCTCCTGCCAGGTCCGCAGTATCCCGGTTACCAGCTGCTCGGAGTAAGCGGGTGTCACGCGCATTCCTACACCCATCTCGACGACCAGACAGGGCGTCTGCCGGCTGTTCAGAGAGTGGGCCAGAGTGGCCTCGAGCACCGTCAGTGCGCCGTGCAGCCAGATGACGTCCAGGTTCATGGCCTGGGCGAGCGGCACCAGTGTGACAGCGAACGCCTCGCTGATGCGCACCTGGGGAATTTCGCGCAGGTAGATATTGCTGGCGTGGATGTCTACCACCAGGTCGGCCCCCACGAGTGCCTGCACGGCGGCATCGGCAAGACGTTGCGGCAGAAGCCCGGAGTCATGGCCCGGGAAGTTCCGGTTCAGATCTACTCCGTGGGTAGGAACGAAGCGTTCCAGGGTGTCCAGACCCAGCGGGTTCATGGCCGGGTAGAGTTCTACCCGGCCCGACAAGGCATCAGGCTTCTCTCTTCCCAGTTGTTCCAGCCATTGGGCCAGACGGTGGGTGACGTACAAACCTTCCAACTCGTCGCCGTGAATGCCCGAGACCACAGCCACTCTCGGTCCAGGGGCACCCTGGAAGACACGTCGCTGCAGCGTCAGGCGTTCGCGATAGGGCAGCTCCAGCGTCAGCAGCGTTTCCAGTTGGCTTTGCATGGGGAGGTTGCGCTGGTAGCGCCGTTACTGCTGACAGCTGACCCGCAGAGACACTTCGGGCGGTGACCCCTCTTGGTCACCCTTGTAGCTGCCCCGCTGCGGGGCTGCATCGTGGTGATCGCGGCCGACCGCCACCCGGATAAAGGTGCTGTCGGCGAGCAAGTTGTGAGTGGCATCGAAGCCGCGCCAGCCGGCGCCTGGTATCAGCACTTCTGCCCAGGCATGGGTTGCCTGGGGCAGGTTCTCGTCGTCACCCGCCTCGGCATCTGCCTCCTGATTCTCATTGTCTTTCTTGAAATAGCCTGCGTCCTGATACCCCATGACGTAACGGGCAGGGAAACCCCAGGATCGCACTACCGAGATGAGTAAATGGGCGAAGTCCTGGCACACGCCGGCGCGAAGCTCCAGCACTTCCTCCAGGCTGGTGTGCACGTGCGTGACGACGGGATCGTAGTCGAAAGTCCCGTGAATCCACGCCATCGCTTCCTGGACTGACTGTATCAGGGGCCGGTTGGGGGCGTGGCCAGGGATCTCCAGATCATGCTCGATGCGCTGCAGGGCTGGCGTAGCGTCAGTGTGGTGCACTACGTAATCCCAAAGTCGCGGTACGTCCCGCAGGCTGTGCCGAATCCAGTCCTGCTCCCGTGCCACCGGCACAGGGTCATACTCGAACGGATTGTCCAGAAAGGTCTCGACGTCCGCATGAAGACGCAGGACGATCTCTTTGTGGGGGGAGACCAGACTGCAGTGGTGAACCGCGTTGCCGAAGCTGTCCGTGTAGGCGAATAGCTCAGCCTGCGGTTCCACGTCTATCTCTGCCTCGTGAACACGCTGGAGCTGGTCCTCGA
The DNA here is from genome assembly GCA_030066245.1 of Gammaproteobacteria bacterium. Classification (GTDB taxonomy): domain Bacteria; phylum Pseudomonadota; class Gammaproteobacteria; order JAABTG01; family JAABTG01; genus JASJBY01. Next base: position 3,963 of record JASJBY010000154.1, on the reverse strand, counting down.
TGGGCTTCAGCCGCATCTCGCACTGATGTTCCTTGACGTCGTCGGCGAAGCTGAGCCGGGTCTGGTGTTCGATCAGGTAGCGCATTCCACATCCGCCGCCAGATACGCCTCGAAGTAGTCGCTCTGCAGCGCATTGTTGAAGGCGTCGATGTGTTCCAGAAAGTCCGTCAGGTACTCGTGCAGTCCATAGTCGAATATGCTCAGGGCCGTGCGCTCTTCCAGCTGCTTTTTCAGAGCAACCATGGCCTGACAAATCTCGCACTCGACCCGATTTGTGCCGATGCGCTGAACCGCCTGTTCCATGCGTCCTACGCCAAAGCGCAGGGAACGGGGGAACTCCGGCTCGAGAATCACAAACTCTACAACATCGATGGGCCGCAGACCGGCATGATACTGACGCCGAAATGCGTCGAAGGCGGACAGGGACTTGAGCAGGGCGCCCCACTGGTAGTAGTCAACGGGTGAGCCGATCATGGATGCATCGGGCAGCAGCATGTGGTACTTCACGTCCAACGTGCGGCTTGTCATGTCTGCACGCTCGAGAAAGTTCCCCAGCATGTAGAAACTGAAGGGCTCGCCGCGCATCATCGTGTTCATGGTCAAGCCATGGAAGCGTGCCACCTGGTTGCGCACGTAGCCGAAGAACTCTGGCGCTTTCTCCGCCCGCAGCGGGCGCTTCAGATGGCGGTCGACTTCCAGCCAGAACTCGTTCATCGCCTCCCACATCTCGAAGGAAATGCGGTCGCGAACGACGCGCGCGTTCTCGCGGGCGACCCGCAGGCTGCTGTAGAGAGAACCCGGGTTCTTCTTCTCCTGGGTCATGAAGCGAATGACGCGGTCGCGGCGGATGTCCGCGTCACCGTGGATTTCCGCATAGTTGTCTTCACTGCGGAATATGCCCAGCAGCGGTTGCCACTGGGCAGGCTCGGCCAGGGCGTCTTCCGCCTCCAGCAGGTAGAGGAGATTGATGTCGAGCAGCCGTGCGGTGTTGTCGACTCGCTCCAGGGAACGCGCCATCCAGTACATGGAGTCGGCGATGCGGCTCAACATGCTATTCGGCCAACACCCAGGTGTCCTTGCTGCCACCGCCCTGGGAAGAGTTCACGACCAGGGATCCTTTGGTCAGCGCGACGCGGGTTAGGCCGCCGGGTACCACTTCTATGTCCTCGCCGTAGATGATGAAGGGGCGCAAGTCCAGATGCCGGGACTCGAGTTCCCCGTCCAGGTAGCAGACATGGCGCGATAGCGGAATGACCGGCTGGGCGATGTAATTGCGGGGATCGCGGGTGATGTGTCGGGCGAACTCCGCCCTTTGGGACGGCGAGGAGCTGGGGCCCATGAGCATGCCGTAGCCGCCAGACTCGGCGACCGCCTTGACGACCATCTTCTCCATGTTGTCGAGGACGAAGGCGCGGTCTTCGGCGTTGCTCATCTGATAGGTGGGGACGTTCTGAAGGATCGAGTTCTCGCCCAGGTAGTAGCGGATGATGTCGGGGACGTAGGCATAGACGGCCTTGTCGTCGGCAATTCCTGCGCCGGGCGCGTTGACGATAGCCACGTTGCCCGCGCGCCAGGCGTTGATGATGCCGGCCACGCCGAGAACCGACTCCGAGCGGAAACACAGCGGATCGAGAAAATCGTCATCGATGCGCCGGTAGATCACGTCCACGCGTCGGAGTCCGTGAGTAGTCTTCAGGTAAACCACGTTGTTCTTGGTCACCATGTCCCGGCCTTCGGCCAGCTCGACGCCCATCTCCTTGGCCAGGAAAGTGTGCTCGAAATATGCTGAGTTGTAGATGCCGGGAGTAAGCACCACGATCTCCGCCTGGTCTTTGCCCCGTGGCGACAGGTGCCGCAGGGCCTGCAGAAGCAATGCCGGATAGTGCTCGACCCGTCGGACCCGATATTGGGCAAAGAACTCCGGCAGTATGCGGCGTTCGACGATGCGGTTTTCAATCATGTAGGAGACGCCGGACGGCGTCCGCAGATTGTCCTCCAGCACCAGATATCGACCGTCCACGTTGCGTATGAGATCGACGCCGGAGATGTGGGTGTAGATGTCGTGGGGCGGGTCGATATCCCGAATCTCGCGGCGGAAGTCCTTACCCTCGTAAACGAGCTCAGCGGGTACCACTCCGTCCTTTATCACGCGCTGCCCGTGGTAGATGTCCTTCAGGAACATGTTGAGCGCGCGTACTCGCTGCTTCAGGCCCGCCTCCAGCTGCGACCACTCGGATGCGGGGATGACCCGCGGTATGAGGTCGAACGGCCAGACTCTTTCTATACCCTCCTCATGGTCGCCGTAGACGGTGAAAGTCACTCCGTCGGTATGCATGGCCAGATGCGCCTCGTGCGCCTTCTCAGCCAGCTCGTTCTGGCCGGTGCGCCGGATGTGCTCCCACATGGGGCGGTAGTGGTTCCGGGGCTCGAAGTTGTCCCGATAGAACTCGTGATATGGCATGGCCGACTGGGCGGCCGAGTTGGAACTGGTCTGGAGCATCCCCTTTGCCCTCCAGGAGGAATCCGACATCGCATCTTGATCCGTCGTAGCAGATTTCGTGCCACTCGATCGGTGAAACCTCCCGATCAGTGCCTTACTCGCGCTTACACGTGGAGGCTCCCAACATTTGAAGATGCTCCGCACCATGCTGGTGCGGTGGCAGACGTCGGCGCTCGCGAACAGGGCAACGGACCGTCACGGGCCTTTTGCTCCTGATCGCAAAGACTCCGCTCCGGTTGCTGTAGGGTGTCCCCGGATGCAATCGGGTTGGTGGGCGCGCTCAGCGTCTCACGCCTGTTCGAAACGCTTCCTCGGTGCTCTCTGTGTGCAAGTGGCTGCGTGCTGCGTCAACGGCGTTAAGTTCGGGGCCGTCACGCTACGTGGCTCATAAGACTATCGCGCCCGGGTGAATGTTCAGTGCCGCAGCGAGGCAAAGGACTGCGGCGCCTGCGCTAGCTTGAGTCGTCTGAGGCTTTGGCGTTCTCAAGCCCCTTTTCCGTGATCGAGTTATACAGGTGGACGGCACGCGCATACAGATCCTGATACTCTGGATGCTCGTCCACGATCGCCTTGACGCGCTCACTGTCCTCGAAGACCTCTTCAAGATAAGCGGTATCCCACTCGCTGAGCAGCTCGCCCTTATCCACCTTCTCCTTGAGGGCGAGGGCTCTGGGGAGCCGCTGTTTTTCGAATCTCTCGATAAGCGCTTGAACAATGGCGGCGTCTTTGTCATCGTCAGGCATCTGAGCCTCCTGCCGGCGTTCCGGCGTGTGGTTGTGCTTCGCCGACTGATCGCTGCCGAGGATAACACTTTTCGCACGGTCCAGGCATGCCGCGCATCGTTGTCGACAGCACGGCGAGGGCACACAGCGCCCCCACCGTGCGGCTACTCCGGTTCCTTGCCGCCTATCGGTCACCGTCACCCTTTCGGAGCAATCCGGATGGCGGGACACCGCTCCACCGACTTGGCGGCGCAGCCGGCACGGAGGCAGCCCGGGTTGACCACGGGTGCAGCCTCTGGGATATTCGCCTACAGCGTTGGCAACACGGCGACAAGCTCAGCGAATCTGCGTTGCCGGGGTTCCGGAGCGGCGCCTCGCTGACCGTGGCTGTGGCGACAGTTCCGCCCGAGTTCTATTGTAGCGGCGGCAGGGGCGGGTCCGCTTCGGTAGCGCGCGATGCCGTCGTCGGCTGTGACCACCACCTCGCCCACACCCAGGTGGCGCCAAGCCCGGATTTCTCACCACGCGGACCTCGGGTCGCAGATTATGTTGGCAAACTCAACACATGGGCTTCACCGAGCCGGTCTTCCTTGTGAACAGCCTGTCCTATTCGGTTCTTGGCCCACTCTGGCTTTGCATCTTGACCGGTCCCCCTTGAGACATAGCTACAGCTATGCCTCTGCGGGCGATCGGCCAATCTGCTTTGCCAGAGCGACCCAAGATTCCGAATCCCGGTGAGAA
>JASJBY010000153.1 GCA_030066245.1 Gammaproteobacteria bacterium | reverse complement strand
CCGCTCAATGTGCTCGAGAACGTCGATCTCAAGGTGGACAAGGGTGAGTTCGTGACCCTGATAGGGCACTCCGGCTGCGGCAAGTCCACGGTGCTGAACATCGTCGCCGGACTGCTCGAGGCCACCGAGGGCGGCATCGTGCTCGAGGGCAGGCAGGTCACAGAGCCCGGCCCGGACCGGGCCGTCGTTTTCCAGAACCACTCGCTGCTGCCATGGCTGAGCGTGTACGACAACGTCCGCCTCGCCGTGGACAAAGTCTTCAGGCGCAGCAAGTCGAGGCGCGAGCGCGACGAATGGACCCGCCACAACCTGGAGCTCGTCCACATGACCCACGCGCTGGGTCGCAAGCCCGATGAAATCTCCGGCGGCATGAAGCAGAGAGTCGGCATCGCCCGCGCCCTGGCCATGGAGCCCAAGGTGCTGTTGATGGACGAGCCTTTCGGGGCGCTCGATTCGCTCACCCGGACGCACATGCAGGATACGCTCATGGAGATCCAGGCCCGGCTCAACAACACCGTCATCATGATCACCCACGACGTGGACGAGGCGGTGCTGCTCTCGGACCGCATCGTGATGATGAGCAACGGACCGTCGGCCAGCATCGGCGAGACTCTGCAAATAGACATCCTGCGGCCCCGCGACCGCCTGGAGCTGGCGGAGGATCCGGTCTACAACCACTACCGCGCCGAGGTGGTGAAGTTTCTCCACGAGCGCCACGCGTTCCCGAGCGCACCCAGCGCTGCCCGACCGTCACCGCCGGCTGATGCGCCCCCCGCCGTGCTCAATCTGGCGCAATGGCGGGATAAACGACAGTCCGGCGGTTCCGGTCGCCCGGAGAAGACTGATCTGGTCCTCGGTTTCATACCGCTCACGGACTGCGCTCCGCTGGTGGTGGCCAAGGAGAAAGGCTACTTCGCAAAGCACGGGCTGAACGTGGAGCTGTCCCGGGAGTCGTCCTGGGCCAACATCCGCGACAAAGTCTCGGTGGGCATGCTCGACGGGGCACAGATGCTTGCCGGGATGCCCCTCGCCGGCGCCTGCGGGCTCGACTCCTCCGTGCCCATGGTCACGGCCCTCAGCCTGGATCTGAATGGCAACGGCATCACTGTTTCGAACGAGCTGCATGAGCGTCTACTGGCTACCGGGGCGCCTGCTCTGGATACGCCGTTGGGGAGCGCGAGAGCCCTGAAGCGTGTGATTGAAGAGCACCGCCAGGCCGGTGGCAGGCCGCTGGTTTTCGCCACCGTCTTCCCCTACTCGGCGCACAACTACCTGCTTCGCTACTGGATGGCTGCGGGCGGCATCGATCCGGATCGGGACGTGCGCCTCACGGTGGTGCCGCCCCCGCAGATGGTCAATTACCTGCGCGCGGGCGTCATCTCCGGCTTCTGCGTCGGCGAGCCCTGGAATACCCAGGCCGTGCTGACCGGACTGGGGCATATCCTGGCGGCCAGCTACGACCTGTGGAACAACCACCCGGAAAAAGTTTTCGGCGTCTCCTGGACCTGGGCGGCCGAGAATCCGAATACTCACACCGCAGCATTGGCCGCCCTGCTGGAAGCCTCGGCCTGGGTCGACGAGCAGCGCCATCGCACCGAAGTCTGCGAGATCCTGAGCCAGGGGCGCTATGTGAACACGCCGGCCGAACTGTTGGAGATGTCCATGACCGGGACCTTCCGTTTCGCTGCCACGGCACCGCCCCGGGCGCGCCCTGACTTCAACGTGTTCCATCGTTACGCCGCCAGTTTCCCGTGGCGATCCCACGCCGTCTGGCTGCTGACTCAGATGCTGCGCTGGGGTCAGTTGGGCGAGGCCGAGAATCTGCGACGGATCGCAGCGAGCGTATATCTTCCGGACCTGTATCGCCGGGTTGCGGAGACCCTCGGCATGGCCTTCGGCCAGGCCGACTACAAGGATGAGGGGAGGCACACCACGGCCTGGTCGCCGACCGGCACGGACCAGCCGTGGGTGCTGGGAGCGGACGCGTTCTTCGACGGCCGAACCTTCTCGGCCGGCGACCCGGTGGCGTACCTGAAGGGTTTCGACATACGACATATGGCGGTGGCATTGGACGCTTTGAGCGCGGCCAACCCAGTCTGGTCCGAGGAAGAACGCTTGCGTCTGGTGGCAGACGACAGGCTGGATGCAGCCCTTGTTGGAGAAGCAGGATGAGAGAGCGCCTGGTACTGATTGGAAATGGCATGGCCGGCATGCGCACGGTCGAGGAACTGCTCAAGCTCGATGCCGAGCGCTACCAAATCACCGTGTTCGGGGCGGAGCCGCATCCCAACTACAACCGCATGATGCTCTCTCCCGTGCTCGCCGGCGACAAGACCGTCGACGATATCGTGCTCAACAGCAGGCAGTGGTATAGCGACAACGGGGTCGAGCTGCACACGGGTGACCCGGTCGTCAGCATTGACCGGGTGGGGCGCAAAGTCGTTACCGCCGAGGGCCGCTCGGTCGCATACGATCGGTTGCTGGTCGCGACCGGCTCGACGCCCCTCATTATTCCCGTACCGGGAGCAGACAAGCCAGGCGTGCTCGGCTTCCGCGACGTGGCGGATGTGGCCACCATGCTGGCGGCGAGCCGTGAACACCGCAACGCGGTGGTCATCGGGGGCGGGCTGCTGGGTCTGGAAGCAGCCAACGGACTGCTGCGCAACGGCATGCAGGTCACGGTCGTGCATCTGCTGGATGTGCTCATGGAAAGGCAGCTGGACAAACCCGCCGCGGCGTTCCTGAAAGCATCTCTGGAAGAGAAGGGCCTGCGCTTTCTGATGGAGGCCAGGACGGCAGAGATCCTGGGCGATGAGCGGGTGACGGGCGTCCGTTTTGCCGACGGCATGGTGGTGGACGCCGATCTGGTGGTCATGGCCGTGGGGATTCGGCCGAACGTGGAGCTGGCGCGTCAGGCGGGCGTGCATTGCAACCGCGGCATCGTAGTAGACGACACCATGCAGACTTTCGATCCCCGGATCTACGCGGTGGGCGAATGCGTGGAGCATCGCAGCACCTGCTACGGTCTGGTGGCACCTCTGTTCGATCAGGCGAAAGTCTGCGCCAACCACCTGGCCCGCATGGGCATATCCCGTTACGAAGGCTCGGTGACCTCCACCAAGCTGAAGGTAACGGGCGTCGATCTGTTCTCGGCCGGCGAGTTCAACGGGGCCGAGGGAGACGAGACCCTGGTGCTGCAGGATCCGGCCCAGGGCATCTACAAGAAGCTGGTCATACGGGATGACCGCGTCAAGGGTGCCGTGCTCTACGGCGACACCATGGATGGCAGCTGGTACTTCCAGCTGATGCGCGAGGGCACCGACATCTCGGCCTTTCGCGGCAGCATCCTGTTCGGTCAGCATGATCTCGGCGATGCCGGTCACGGCGACGCCCGGGTGCTGGCCCTGCCGGACTCGGCCGAGGTCTGCGGCTGCAATGGCGTGTGCAAGGGCGAGATCGTCGACGCCATCGTCAAGAAGGGCCTGTTCACTCTGGAGGATGTGCGCGCCCACACCAAGGCGTCCAGTTCCTGCGGCTCCTGCACAGGCCTCGTAGAAGCCCTGCTGGCCAACACGGTGGGCGAAGGCTATGCCGAGACACCCAGCAAGAAGCCCGTGTGCAGCTGCACCGACCACAGCCACGACGAGGTCATTCGCACCATCCGTGAGCAGCAGCTGAAGGACATGCCGGCGCTCAGGGCGTTCCTCAGCTGGCGAACGCCCGACGGCTGCGCCGTGTGCCGGCCGGCGCTGAACTATTACTTGCTCGCCGCCTGGCCCGGTGAATACCAGGACGACGCGCAATCGCGATTCATCAACGAGCGGGCCCACGGCAACATCCAGAAGGACGGCACCTACTCGGTGGTACCGCGGCTGTTCGGAGGACTGGTAACCCCCAGTGAGCTGCGGGCAATCGCCGACGTCGCCGAGAAGTTCGAGGTGCCCGAGGTGAAGATCACCGGCGGCCAGCGCATCGATCTTTTCGGCATCAAGAAGGAAGATCTGCCGCCCATGTGGGCCGACCTGAATGCCGCGGGCATGGTATCCGGCCACGCCTACGGGAAGGCCCTGCGCACCTGCAAGACCTGTGTGGGATCCGACTGGTGCAGATTCGGCACCCAGGACTCGACCGGCCTGGGCGTGAAGCTCGAACAGCTAACCTGGGGCTCGTGGATGCCACACAAGTTCAAGATGGCTGTCTCCGGCTGTCCGCGCAACTGCGCCGAGGCAACCATCAAAGACTTCGGGGTGGTCTGCGTGGACTCGGGCTACGAGCTTCACGTGGGCGGCAACGGGGGCATCAAGGTGCGGGTCACCGACCTGCTCTGCAAGGTGGAAACCGAAGCGCAAGTGCTCGAGTACTGCGCCGCCTTCATCCAGCTCTATCGCGAGGAAGCACATTACCTGGAGCGTACCGCGCCGTGGGTGGAACGCGTCGGGTTGAACCATGTCAAGCAGCGCATCCTGGACGATCCTCAGGGCCGCCAGGCCCTGTACCAGCGCTTCAAGTACTCCCAGCAGTTCTCGCAGAGCGACCCGTGGAAGGCACGTGCGGACGGGGCCGAGGCGCGAGAGTACGCGCCGCTCAGAATCGCATGAACGAGGAAGCCGGCAACAGAGGAGAAGCAACCATGACTCAATGGACCCGGATCGCCACGCTGGACGACATACCGCGCCTGGGAGCACGGGTGGTCAGAGCCGACACCATGGACATCGCGCTGTTCAGGACCTCCAGCGATCAGGTGTTCGCTCTGCGGGACCAGTGCCCGCACAAGGGCGGCCCCCTCTCTCAGGGCATTGTTCACGGCGGGACAGTCACCTGCCCCCTGCACAACTGGAAGATTGACCTGGCCTCCGGGGAAGCTCAGGGACCCGACGAAGGCTGTGCCCACAGCTTTCCGGTCAAGGTCGAGAAAGGTGTGGTCTACCTGGCCTACTCGGTGAAGGAAGAGGCGGCCTGATAACCGCGACAATCAGCAGCTCGCCCATGCCTTCATCGGCCACATAGACCTTGCCAAGCTTTCAAGAATCCTAAGCCAGATGACTGCGTCAACGGTCAAGACCACCTGCCCCTACTGCGGCGTCGGCTGCGGCCTGGAGGTAACGCGTACCGCCGACGGCGGGATCAGCGTGCGCGCTGACAAATCCCATCCCGCCAATCTGGGCCGGTTGTGCTCCAAAGGTTCGGCGCTGGGTGAGACTCTCGATCTCGAAGGCCGTGTGCTGCATCCGATAGTAAACGGCAGACAGGTTGACTGGAACGAAGCGCTGGACACGGTCGCGGGCCGATTTGCCGAGATCATTGAGCGCCACGGCCCCGATGCGGTGGGCTTCTATGTCTCCGGGCAGCTGCTGACGGAGGACTACTATGTGGCCAACAAGCTGATGAAAGGATTCATCGGCTCGGCCAACATCGACACCAATTCCCGCCTGTGCATGGCTTCCTCGGTCGCCGGTCACAAGCGCGCTTTTGGCGCCGACACGGTACCTGGCTGCTATGAAGACTGGGAGCAAACCGACCTTTTGGTTCTTGCCGGCTCGAATACGGCCTGGTGCCACCCCGTGCTCTACCAGCGCGCCCACGCGGCGAAGCTCGCGCGCCGGCACATGCGGGTGGTGGTTATCGACCCACGCCGAACCGCCACGGGCGACATGGCCGATCTGCACCTGTCCCTGCAGCCCGGCACCGACGCGATTCTATTCAACGGCCTGCTGGTGTGGTTGCATGACCACGGACACGCGCACGCAGCTTTCGTCGCCGAGCACACCGAAGGCATGGCGGAGGCGCTTCGAATCGCCCGCTGGTACGCCCCTTCACCCGAGGCCGTAGCGCAGCATTGCGGTTTGCATGTGTCCCAGGTCGTCGGCTTCTTCCGCCTGTTCGCGGCGACCGACAGGACCGTGACGGTTTATTCCCAAGGCATCAACCAGTCCTCCAGCGGCACCGACAAAGTCAATGCCATCATCAACTGTCATCTGCTGACCGGGCGCATCGGCCGACCCGGCATGGGGCCCTTCTCGGTCACCGGGCAACCCAACGCCATGGGCGGACGCGAAGTGGGCGCGCTGGCCAACCAGTTGGCGGCGCATATGAGCTTCGAACAGCCGGAGCACAGGGATCGAGTCGCACGCTTCTGGGGTGCCACGCGCATGGCCGCCAGGCCAGGGCTGAAAGCAGTCGACCTGTTCCAATCGGTGGCGCGGGGCAAAGTGAAAGGCCTGTGGATCATGGCCACCAACCCGGCCGTTACCATGCCGGACGCCGACCAGGTGAGACGCGCGCTGGCGCGCTGCGAGTTCCTGGTGGTGTCCGACTGTACGGCACACACCGACACAACCCGCCACGCTCATGTGCTGCTGCCGGCGCTGGCCTGGGGCGAGAAAGAGGGCTCGGTGACCAACTCCGAGCGCCGCATTTCCCGCCAGCGCGCGTTCCTCGAGGCGCCGGGCGAGGCGAAGCCGGACTGGTGGATTGTCAGTGCCGTCGCCAGGCGCCTGGGCTTTCCGGGCTTTGCCTACGAGAAGCCCCATGAGATATTCGCCGAGCATGCGCGGCTTTCCGCGTTCGAGAACAACGGGGAAAGGGACTTCAACCTGGCCGGTCTCAGCACGTTGTCGCCGGCGCAGTACAGCGCTCTGACGCCGGTGCAATGGCCGGTCTCGGCGTCACCGACACTCGGTCGGCAACGGCTCTACGGCACAGGCGAGTTCGCGACCGCCAATCGCCGGGCACGTTTCGTCCCGATCACGCCGCGCCCCCCGGGCATGACGACCCAGCCGGACTACCCGTTCATCCTCAACACCGGCCGGGTCCGCGATCAGTGGCACACCATGACCCGCACCGGCAAGTCACCACGGCTCTCCGGCCATGTCGTGGAGCCCTGCGCCGAAATCCACCCGGCGGACGCAGAAAAGCTGGAGATCGAAGACGGTGAGCTGGTGCAGCTCGCGAGTCGCTGGGGTGAGGTCACGCTGCGCGCGCGCAGGGTGGAAGCGCAGCGCCGCGGCAGCGTGTTCGTGCCCATGCACTGGAGCGACCAGTTCGCCAGCGCCGCGCGAATCGACAGTGTGGTCAACCCCTTCCAGGACCCCCACTCCGGACAGCCGGAATTCAAGCACACGCCCGTTCGTCTGCGGGCCTATCGCCCAGCGTGGCACGCCTTCGTGTTGTCCCGCCACCAGGTGAATACCGCTGCGGCTGACTACTGGGTGCGCAGCAGACGCCAGGGACTTTGGCACTACGAGCTGGCGGGTGAGGCGGCGGCGAGGGATTGGTCCATGTGTGCCAGAGGCATAGTGACCTCCGATGCGCCCGGCGCCCAGTGGAGCGAGCTCTTCGACTCCACCCAGCAGGCCTATCGAGGTGCCCGTTTCGTTGATGGCCGGCTCGACAGCTGCGTCTTCATCGGGCCGGGACACCGCCTGCCGCCGCGCGACTGGCTGATAGAGCTGTTTGGCCGCGCCTCGGTCGGCGGCCGCGAGCGCACGCGGGTGCTGGCGGGGACACCGGGCGCCGGCCAGAAGGACGCGGGCCGGATAGTCTGTGCCTGCTTCAGCGTCGGACATAACACCCTGTGCCACGCGATCACCGAATTGGGCCTGCAGTCGCCCGAAGAGATCGGCGAGAAGCTGCAGGCCGGCACCAACTGCGGCTCCTGCGTGCCCGAGCTACGCGCGTTGCTGGCTGAAGCCACACGCGCAAGCGCTTGAGAGAGTAAGCGCTGCGAAACTCTCCAGGATCACTTGTACGCCGAGCGGCGAATCGACGCCTGCACACGGTTGGAACCCGGCGACGCGCCTGGCCTGCGTCGCATGGCTATACCGCGTTTTGGACCGCCCGTACAATGCGCACTTGCCCAGTGGCATCAGAGGGGAGTGTGGAAATGAAAGACGTCTTTCTGCTGGACAGAATGCTGACACCGAAGCTCATCACCTTCGTGTACTGGCTGGCGCTTCTGGCTGCCTTGATTTTCGGGGTCGGCATCATGTTCCGCGCGGAGGGCGCTGGAGCTTTCTCCACCGGTCTGCTCACGATTATCGCCGGGGCATTGGGTGCCAGAATCAGCTGCGAACTGCTCATCGTGCTCTTCAGGATGAATGAGGCCCTGCAGGATCTGCGAAAGACCTAGCCCGGATTTCTCACCGGGATTCGGAATCTTGGGTCGCGCTGGCAAAGCAGATTGGCCGATCGTCCGCAGAGGCATAGCTGTAGCTATGGCTCAAGGGGGATCGGTCAAGATGCAAAGCCAGAGTG
>JASJBY010000152.1 GCA_030066245.1 Gammaproteobacteria bacterium | reverse complement strand
TCTAGATAGCTGATCCGAAATACGCTACGGGCAGACCCGGTCGGGGTGTTGGCGTAGCGGCGTAGATGGCGAGCGGCGCAGGGAGAGCTTAAGCTCGCCATCTCCGCTTCTCGCCAGGCCATGGAAGGCCTGGTGAGATTTAGCGGCGCCAACGCTCCGGCCGGGTCCCACACCAGCTTTACTACCGCTTATAAATCAATATTTCCGAAAAGCGGGCTAGATGAAGGCCAGGCCCACAAGCGCTTTCAAGCCGGCGGCCATGCCCCCGACCACGGCAAAGCCGGCTACATAGAGAGCCAGGAACCAGCCAAGCCGTTGCCACGCGGTCCGTTGCTCTCCTTTTTTTGCTGCCTTCTTGTCAGTGATAACTGGCATCTGCACTTACCTTTCCACGAAACACCCAGTAAACGTAGGCTGTGTAGCCGAGGATCAGCGGTAACATGACCAGAGCGCCCACGAGCAGGAGGGCCTGAGAGTTCGGCGCCGCCGCCGCCTCGTGGATGGTCAGGCCGTAGGGGACAATGTAGGGGAATATACCTACGAGAAGACCGACGTAGCCCAGCAGAAACAATGCAACCGAGAAAAGGTACGGCATGTAAGTATGCCCGCGCCGCACCGATCGCACCAGCTGCCAGAAGGCAACGCCGACAAGCAGAGGTATGGGTGTCAACGGTAGAAGCCGTGACCAGTCGATGTGGGGATAGCGAAGGCCCCAGCGTTCCGCCGCCAACACATCGATGGCCGGCATCCAGAAACTAACGACCGCGATCATCAGTAGAACGACGACGGCAGAGACCAGAGCCGTGATGCGCGACCAGGCCAAAAGCTCCCCTTCGGTTTTGATGATAAGCCAGGTCGATCCCAGCAGAGCGTAGCCCCACACAAGAGCGCACCCGGTGACAAAACTGAACGGAGTGAGCCAGTCAAACATGCCGCCGGAAAAGCGACCATCCTCCAGCGAGATCCCCTGAACCAGAGCGCCGAGAATCAAGCCCTGGGAAAAGGTTGCGACGACGGAGCCCCAGTGAAAGGCCTGGTCCCAGATCCTGCGAGCGGACCCGGAGGCCTTGAACCGAAACTCGAAGGCGACGCCGCGAAATATCAGCGCTGTCAGCATAAACCCGATAGGCATGTAGACGGCCGGCATGAATGCCGCGTATGCCTTCGGAAAGGCCGCGAACAAGCCGCCGCCGCCAAGGATCAGCCAGGTCTCATTGCCGTCCCAGACAGGCGCCACTGAGTTCATCATGTCATCCCGGTCCTGGTCACGGGCTGCGAAGGGAAAAAGGATCCCGACGCCCAGGTCAAAGCCGTCGAGAAGGACATACATAAAAACGGCAAGCGCTAACAGCCCTGCCCATATCATGGGTAGATCAAGAGACGCCATGCTCAGCCCCGGAACTCACTGCGGTTTTGCAGATTATGTTCATGCTTTTACTTCGGCCGTCTCGTCCCGACGTCGGCCTAAGAGTGCGCCGAGTGGAGGTCGGAGGTTGTCGTCGGGAGGAGGCGTCGATGCGCGCTCGTCCGGACCCCGTCGAGCGAGTCTCAGCATGTAGTACATACCGGCCGTGAACACGATGCCGTAGACAAAGACGAAGACGATGAGCGACGTGGCTACGGCTTCCGCAGTGACCGGTGAGACCGAGTCGGCGGTGCGCATGAGCCCATAGACCGTGTAAGGCTGTCGCCCAACCTCGGCGGTGATCCACCCTGCCAACACGGCGATGAAACCGGTCGGCCCCATGGCGATACAGGCGCGAAGAAACCACCTCCGCTGCTCAAGGCTGCCACGCCATAACAGCCAAACGCCGACTAGGCCAAGCCCGATCATGAGCATACCCAGGCCGACCATCACGCGAAAGCTCCAAAACACCCATGCAACCGGCGGACGCTCATCGACCGGCCACGCCTTAAGTCCGGTAAGCTCGCCGTCCAGGCTTCCCGTGACCACCAGGCTGGCGAGCTTCGGTATGCCGATCTCCAGATGATTCTTCTCAGCCTCCTGGTCGGGCAGCGCAAACAGGAGCAGCGGCGCTCCTTCTCGCGTTTCCCACGCGCCCTCCATAGCCGCGACTTTCGCGGGCTGATACTCGTGAACGTTTACGCCGTGCTCATGTCCTGCCACAAGCTGCATTATCGAAACTGTCGCGATGAACGGTAATGCCATGAGCATCATTACCCGCGCGGCCTGCAGGCGGGTGCGTTTCAGCAAGTGGTAGGCGCCAACGGCGCCAACGACCAGCGAGGTGGTCAGATAGGCCGCAAGCACCATGTGCGAAAAGCGATACGGGAAGGAAGGGTTGAAAATCACTTCCATCCAGCTGGTTGTGTAAAAAATCCCGTCGCGAAGCTCATAGCCGGCCGGTGTGTGCATCCAGCTGTTGGCCGATAGAATCCAAAATGCAGACAGCAGCGTGCCTAAGGCCACGATGACGGTAGATGCGAAATGAAGCCTGGGACCCACCTTGTTCCAGCCGAAAAGCATTATTCCCAGGAAAGAGGCTTCCAGGAAAAACGCAGTCAGCACCTCGTACCCAAGCAGCGGACCCAACACGTTGCCGGTTGCTTCGGAAAACAAGCTCCAGTTGGTGCCGAACTGATAGCTCATCACCAAGCCGGAAACAACACCCATGCCGAACGACACGGCGAATATCTTCACCCAAAACCGGTAGAGGTTGAGAAAAATCTCGTTCTTCGTTTTCAGCCACAGGCCTTCGAGTACTGCAAGGTAGCTCGCCAGCCCTATGGTGAATGACGGAAAAATAATGTGAAAAGAGACCGTGAACGCGAACTGAAGTCGCGCCAACAGAGTCATGTCCAGTGTGTCGGTCATTGCCAGTACCGCCGATGTTGCTAGACCTTACCAACCTCGTCCGGGGCCCTAAAGCTTCCGGGTCTTGCCTTCGGACCGCGTCCGTAGTGTGACTCACCCGTCACCTTAAGACTTCTGCCCAACCTGCATGAGCCTGTTGAAGTTAGTGATGGGAGTTCTATCAACGCCACGTGCCTGCTGGCGTCAATGACGACGGAATCGCCGGCGCCGGGCCGCTGACCTTAGTCACGACCAGATTACTCGGATTTAGTTCGCCGACAAGACTCACAGCACCAGTTCGCTGCGCGCCGCAATCGGCTCACTGACCGCCAAGGCCTGCCGTCGCTTTGTGCCTATGCGCCAGGGCGCGCTGAGGGTCAGGTGCCCGGATGGACGATGCGAACGCGCCACACCTTCCGGTCCACGAAGAGCACTTCGTGTACGCGGAAATCCGATGCTTTTCCGTAAAACCATTTTTGGCCGTGCTGATGCGCAGGCGCACCGCATTTTTCGACCACCTCTTCCTCGGTGTCGCCCGTATGGACCAAGCCGTGGCTACAACGCAGAGCGTAAGCGTTCGACGTTGCTGCCAGGGTAAGGAGGAGAAGACAGAACCCGCGCCCCGATCCTCCGCGCAAGAAGCGCGAGGATCGGGCGCGTCCGAGGGAACGGGAGAAAATGAATGTCCGGTTTTCTATCCGACGAGATACTCTCGACATATCAGGCACCAACCGTAGCTTGGCCGATGGCGACATCGTACCAATGCGACCTTACGGCCTCAATCGCCCACTGGTCGGCGTCGTTACGGATTCGCGCGGACTCGCAGACCAACCGCTATCGTCGGCAATCATCGAAGACCTGCGCTCTCAGCGGTTCGCGCGGAGCATGGTCGACGCACTTTCCACGGCCGTCTCGGCACCGACCGCACAAGTGGGCGCTTGCAGCCAGCCACCCGCTTTAGGGTAACGCGTTTGAGTCTGGCGGCGCCCAGGCCACATCGCGAGCGTCGCTGCCGCGTTGTGCTGAGTATTCGTGTTGGGTCTAGCGTCCGCTCGCGGGCTCGCGGGATTCGTACGAGCCCGAGGGGTTCGTCCCATCCCGGGGCTTGAGGGAGCCGGACGGGTTAACCGCGGTGCCGCTATCGTAAGCGCCACTTGGTTCGTAGGCTCGGCTCGACCCACTGCCGTAGCCCCCTGAAGCTGCCCCGCGAGAGCCGTATGCGCCGCGTGGCGCTGCGCCGGACGAGCTGCCATAGCCGCCACCACCAAAAGCACCCGGCGAGCCACCGCCGTAAGCACCGGGTGGCCCGGCGAACAGGTCTCCCCACACGGTAAACAGCATTATCAACAATCCACCGATGACAACCAGTTTGAAATTCATGGGATCTCCTTGGACTCTCTGCTGCAGCCTTTTGTTGTAATCGAGTAGACGCTTAAGGGTGCGGAAGTTCCCGCCTGCCTGCCAGGAAGCCGCCCCGGTCCTGCTCCGCCTCGTGTACGGCCGGGGTGAGACACGGCACAGCAGACGCGCCGTTCGTCGCTGCAATCCTGTAACTCCCTATATACTTTGGAAGGACCGTTCGAAAGAGGACACACATGGGCAATCGCGCCAAAGACTGGTTTGCACAAGCCGAGCGTGACCTGGACCAGGCACGCGCCTCACAGCGCGATGCCCGCCACGAGTGGGCCTGCTTCGCTGCGCAGCAGGCCGGCGAAAAAGCCGTAAAAGCCTTGCACCTCCACTGCGGTCAGGAAGCATGGGGCCATGTCGTAGCGCGACTGCTCCAGGAACTGCCTGTTACCGTGAGCGATGAGCTTGTAGACAAGGCACGGGTCCTGGACAACTTCTACGTGGCCACCCGATACGCCAACGGGCACCCGGAAGGCCCCCCTTTCGAGCACTATGGAACCCTGCAGAGTATGCAGGCTATCGAGTATGCCGACACGATTATTGAGTTCGTCCGTGCTCAAATGGCCTGACTATGGGACGGTCGTCGGAGCGGTGCGGGCATGGGCGGCCGAGCAGGCAACACGACGCCCAGAAGTGTTACAGATTGGCTACTTCGGCTCCTACGCACGAGGCGATTGGGGCGTGGGCAGCGATGTGGATCTTGTGGTAGTGGTCACCGCTTCCGAAGAACCGTTCCAGCGACGGGCACTGTCCTGGGACACTTCCACCCTGCCCGTGCCCGCAGAAGTTCTTGTCTACACAGCCAGCGAATGGCGTGTGAAGACAACGAACGACAGCCGATTCGCAAAAGCCCTGTCCGATGAAACCCGGTGGGTTTATTCCGTCTAGCAAAATTCGAGAGTCCCGGCGGCTCGTGCCGGTATGGCCACCGCCGTGAATCCCATTGATCATGGATGCGGCGGAACGCCCCGTCTCGGGGCTTCCGCCCTACTTCCTGATGCGGTCTACGCTACGGGCTTACCCCGAAGGAGATTCTGGACGCACACAGCTTATGGAGCTGACCAGCTCGCGGGGTTGAGCCAGTGAACGCCGCTGATCTTCTCGAAGTCTCGGTCGGCCGAGACGATTCGGCCGATTCCATTGTTCAACATCGTGGCCACGTGCAGCGCATCCCGCACCTGAATGTCAGGATGTTCTCGGAGCAGCTCCGTCGTCCGCTGCATATCCGGGCGCGTGACGGGAAGAAGTTCAGGAAACAAGTGCAGAATCTCACCTGCCAGCACTAAAGCTTTTTCCTTCAGACCTCGACGGATGAGAACGTAAAGAATCTCTTGCACAACCTCTGTGCTCGTCACCGCCTCTACCGCTCCGCTCACTGCATCCTGCAATACCTGTTGGCAGGGCTTGCGTAGCGGGTTATCGGCGCCGGCTGCATAAAGAAAAACGTTAGTGTCAATGAATATCATCAGAGTGTGCAGCAGCGACGTCCTCTTCCAGATCACTCCAATCCTCGTCTGGCAGCCCCAGGGAAAAGATCCGCTGCAAGCTTTGCGCCCGGTCCGAGTCGGTGACCAGGTACCGCTCCTGTAGGGCACTTCGGATCAGCTCAGCGACGGATAAATCGCGCGCGCGGGCTATCTTCTCGAGCTTCCTGTACTCGTCGGGAGACATGAGGATCTGGGCACGCTTGGATTTCGTACTCACGGCGCTGTCTCAGCTCTTTTTAACAGTATGCACATAAGTATACTCATATCGTCCACGCGGGCAAGATATCGAGTTACCCGGGCGGACCCGCCGGCTTTCCAGTTGCAGAGGTGATCGAATGTGGCTTACCGAGGAGCGCTGAAGCCTGACGGAGGGGTGCTCCGTCCGGGCTAAGAGGGGCGCACCCTAAGCCAGGCCACCTGATAAGGTCTCAGGGACAGCGCTACTTCACTACCCGCAAGCTCATACTGTTCGCCAGACAGCAAGTCCTCCAGCAGGGCAGGCGCTGCCGGCTCCAGTTCTTCAGCATTCAACGAAACTTGCTGTGTCGCGTCGGCGCTGTTGGTCAGTGCGAGCACGATATCCGCTCCATCGGGACTGCGCCGAAGCACGGAGAAAACGGGTTTGACGCCGTCCTCTGTCTCCCCGCCCTGCACCGCACCGACCCGACATTCGGCGTAGGGGCTGAAGGCCGGCGCGCTCTGGCGGGCCTCGAGCAACGCGCGCTTGCGCTCAACTATGGCTGCAACAAGTTTTTCATAACTGGTCTGAGGGTTCTGTACGGCCTTCTCGAAGGCCGCCTCATCGACGAGTCCCCGGTTCTTGTTACGGTTGTGCTCGGTGCGCTCGAAAGTCTGTTCGTCATTCAACAGCACGGCGACCGCCCCCAGATAGTCCGCCGGCACGCAATGGGGGGCGGCATAGGCAAAGGACTGGGACGCCAGGAAGCGGTCGGCTACCAGCGCGATAGCCGGGTCTTCCAGGCGGTCCTGCTTCAGCAGTTCCAGCTCCTGTGGACTGAGGATGGCCTGGGCCCAGGTAATGCATGCCTCGTAGGGAACTTCAACCTGCTTGCCCTCTACAACCTGGCTCTTGTAGTTGATTCCCGCGCCCCGCTTTTGCACTTCGTCGATCAGGTAGTCGAGTGCGGGGGTGCCGCCCGGGAGCGGCGGCACGTCCCTCATGGGCAATACGCCGATGCCGTCGTGGGAGTTGGTGAAAGCGAGGCCAATGCGGTCAGGGTGCTCCAGACGCTCCTTCGCCCAGGCAAGCACTGGTGCCGCATTGCCCGTGTAGATGGCGAACAGCGAGAGCGGCGCCATGGGAAACTCGTAGACCATATGGGCCTCGTCACCCTTGTCGCCGTAGTAGGTCGCGATCACGTCCTTGGTGGCATTCACCTCGGCAACCAGGGTCACGGAAGGCGCAATCTCGGCAATGTAACGGTTCATGGCCTTGAGAACATTGTGGGTCTCAGGCTCGCCGAAACTGTTGGTCTTGGGTTCGCCCGGTGTCAGGCCAAGCATCTTCACCAGGTAGCCCACCGCATCGAGTCTGATCCAGGTCGCCCCCTGCCCCACGAAGTCCTTCACCAGCGCCTCCATGACCTTGATGAATACCTTCGGATTCTTGATGTTGATGTCTGCCTGCGTTGCACTGAACGTGCACCACACGTGCTTGGATTCGCCCTTGCTGTTGGCGAATTCGAACACAGGGTGGTGCTGACGCGGACGGAAGACTTGCGAGATATCGAGGGTCTCCAGCAACTCGCCCGAAATGGTGAGGAAGAAGTCCTCGTACTCAGGGTCGCCTTCAAGAAACCGCTGAAACCACTCGCCCTTGGCCGAGAGATGATTAAGCACGAAGTCGAACATCAGGTCCGCGTTGATGGCCTGAAGATCAAGCGGTGCGCCGTAGCTCGGATCCATCTGGTAGCTCATGGGCTCAAAGCCGCCGTCGGCGCGGCTCGCTGGCCCCTCCAAGCGCGGATGAATCAACGGACAGGGGAAGTGCGGCAGAATGTGCAGGTGTGAATACAAGCCCGCAAGGTGGCTGTTGTAGAAGCGCTGGAGTCGGACCGCAGCCGGTACCTTACCGTCCCGTACATGATCCACATAGGCGATACACAGCGCGTCCCTGTGAGAGAAACGCCGCTGCGGAGAGAAGCCCTTTTCCGCTTCCCCAATGCGCTGCGGTTTGTGCTCTGAAAGCCAGGCCGCCAACTGCTCCAGAGCCTGGTCGATTTCCTCAAGCTGCTCCGCGGTGAACAAGCCCCGCGTGTAGCCCCCCTCTTCGTGAACAGCCAGCAACTCGTTGATGGCTTGTATTGTCGTCTGGCTGAGCATCACTGCGCCTCGTAATCTGGTTCGTTTGTCTTATCCGCTACGGCGTTCGATGAATCGCTGCAAATCCCTGAGGATCCCATCCGGCTCGGCGACGCCCAGACGCGCAATCTCGTTCGCCCGATCCTGGGATCTGGCCTGGGCGTAAATCCTCAGCTGCGGGGCATTGCCGGAAGGTCGAATATGGGCAATGTCCTCCTGGCGAAAGAAGCACCG
>JASJBY010000151.1 GCA_030066245.1 Gammaproteobacteria bacterium | reverse complement strand
GGGATTCGGAATCTTGGGTCACTCTGGCAAAGCAGCTTGGTCGATCGCCCGCAGAGGCATAGCGGGACTATGTCTCAAGGGCGATCGGCCAAGCTGCGAAGCTAGAGGGGGCCAAGAACCGAATAGGACAACCTTCAAACAAGGTGGTGGACAAGAAAGAACGCAAGGCTATGAACATTGCGACATTTACTTAGAAACCGGGTCCGCCTGGTGAGAAATGATGCGCGCTAGCACCGTCTGCAAACGGAACTCGCAGCGAAACAGAGTCTAGCGCTTGGCGCCAGTTACTTGACGCATTGATGTCGTTATTTTGACCAGGCAATGCCGTAGCCCCCCGCGGCGCGTGGCTGGCTATTTTTACCGGTCTCTGTCCCACCCCTCTCAAGGATACCCGGGCCACGCGGTTGCGCCTGGCCACAATCGACGTGGCATTGTATGCATATGTTTTTATTGTAAGTTTCCGGGTTCATTGCAGCTGCGGGCTTGGGGCCAGTGATAACTGGCAACAGCCGTGGTCTGTCTGCCTGCGCGACCTGGCCTCCGCTGGTGCCACACCGCCGGACAAGCGGGTCGAGAAAGATTGCTGGCATGCTGTATGCACCACTTTGCTTGGGTCTCACGGATGAGTCTTGCGGCCGTGTCGAGAGGAATACGGCAAGGGCTCATCTGACAGAGAAACCGCTCTTATTCGATGCAAGGACCAAAGGGAGTAAGCGCATGAGCGCATCAACGGAAGGCCAAAAGATCGGATTCAAAATCAGCCTGCCAGGTTCGGCCGGCATCTCGAGAAGATCGCGGAGGTCGGTCTCCGACGCTACCAAGGAGACAAAACCCGGAATGCTGGTGGGCGCTGCAAGTCTGTACGTATTTGTGGTGGGGAGCCTGCTCTGGTCAGCACCAGCCTGGATGGTTGTCCTGGCCCCCTTGGTTCAGGTGGGGGTCGCAGAGTCCTTGTACTGCCGTTTCGGCAGTGACATGCACCGGGAAAGCTAGCGCGCAGTTCCGACCACATTCCGCGGCCGGCGCTCGGTGCTGGCTGGCAGGTACCGGGTGAGCTCGACCATGGGAGACGGGGTGGCGCGCTCGCCGTGGCGTTTCGCCTGCATCGCCGCCATGGCGCTGTAACGCCGGTAGTGGGCGAGTACGTCCTCGAAAAAAGCGGTGACCCGACGCTGCCCCTGTGTTGGCCCCTCGCTCAAGGAAGCCAGGGCGCTGGTGGCGAGCACGTTGGCCGGTGACAGCTCCACGATAAGTGCGCGAGTTTCCCGCTCGGCAATGCTCAGATAAGGTGTGATTCCCAGATGCCTATCCCGGGCATGCACGCTCTCGTGCACAAGCGTCGAGTACTGTACGAAGAGCGGGTAATTCCGGTTTATCAGGATACTGACGTCACCGGGCCCCCCGGTTGTCATTCCCAACTTCTCCGGGGGCAGGAAATCGACGAATCGAACGCGGGTGCCCGGTGGAAGCAGCGGCTCGTCCCTGATCCCAGCGACGGCCGCTGTGCCTGAACGCCCCGATGACAGGGCCGGTCGGCTGTCAGACGGTTCCTGTTCTGCCGCGCCAGGCGCGAGCGGCGCCGGCGTTGACATGGGCCTGGGCTCTGCTGCACCGGCTGTCTCGAGGGGTGGGCTGGACAGATGGGTTGACTCGTCGCCGGCATCGCTGCCCGGCGCAGGCAAAAGCCACGCGAACAGCACAATTTCGCAGGCTAGCCTGCAAGCAAACATGGACGGACTCCTCCCGGGGCGCACACGCTGATGGTCCCTACGTCAGCATATTGCGGCGCTCATGCAGCGTTCCCCTTTCAGCTTGATGACAGCGCCGAACGGTCCAAGCGTGCTCCCGCCCTGGTCGCACCAAATCTCAACAAGCCCCTGTTGGTCTCTTACTGCCGGCCCCGCACCGGGCATTCCGGCCTCGACACGTCGCGGGCATAAACGCAGCTTTTCAAGCATAGCAGGCAGCGGCACGCCTTGATAACGGACAGCCGCGGGATCTGAGCCCGCATGCGGCCAGAGATGGGATAAGCGGATTTAATATTAGGACTTGACTATATTCGCAACAGCTAATATACTTTTCCCCCATGACGCGGCGGCAACGTCGCCACACAGGTTCCAGAACCCAAAAGTTCACAATCAATCGTTACGGAGATAACACAATGAAGACCATCACCAAGACCATCGCTGCTGTGGCCATCGTGGGCGCTTCCATCGGCTCTGCCCAGGCTTACTGGGGCGGCCCCTTTAGCTCCTGGAGCAACGGCGGTGCCCCGTGGCACGGCTTCACCGACATGTTCGGTGACGTCGACGCCAACTTCTCCAGCCGCGGCTGGGGTCGTGGCCACGGCTACGGCTACCCCTACTCCGGCTACGGCTACGGCCCCTACGGCGTCGCCGGCCCGTACGGCTACCCCTACGTCGGTGGGCCTGCGGTTGCCCCGTACGCCGTCGCGCCGACCGCGCCCGTCGCCGAGAGCAAGTAACTCCCAGAAACCGGCACAGGGACGTGCCCTTGGAGAGTGCTTGCCCAACGGGTCGTTGGGCAAGTGCTTTCGCCTCTGATTCCAGCGGCTAGTTTTATAGTTTCGTTATTTAACACAACACCACACTGTACTAGGAGATAAACCATGAAAAAGACATTGCTTGCTGCTGCTGTCCTGGGTGCCACCGTGGTTGCCCACGCGGATGAGACCACGACAGTGGTTTCTCCCTACGCCACGCCGTTCGCCTATGCGCCGGTGATGGACCAGGAGACGATGAAAACCTGGATGGAGCTGAACCGGAAAGCTCATGAGGCTTTCCTGGCCTATCAGAAGCAGGCCATGGAGGCTCAGCGACAGGCTCGCGAGAACACGCCCGAGTTCCTGCGCATTCCTGCCCTTCCGGAAGTGCCGCGGTTCGACCTGGCACAGTTCCAGGCGATGACGGCCGAAACCGATCGGATGCGTGAGGAGTTCGAGAAGTCCATGGGGACGCAGGCGCTCGGCTATCAGCCGACCATGACCACTTCGGAAGTGGACATCGACAAGGTCCTGAGTGAGCGCCAGAAGGCACTGGACGAGGCCGTGGCCGAGGTGGAGAAGCGCACCGAGGAGATGGCCAAGTCTCTGTAATGTAACAACCGGGCCGCAGCGAATACGGCTCTGCAAGGAGGAAAAACAAGGCGTGCGCGGGTGGCCGTGCACGCCTTGTTGTATTTTGAAGGACCCAGATAGTTGATCCGGAATACGCTACGCCCCGACCGGGTCCCACACGAGCTGTATCGCCGTTTGTCATCAACATTTCCGAACAGCTATCTAGCGTCGCAAAAGTCTGCATTGCTTTTCAGCCGCCCGGAAGCAGCGATCCCACGGGTGTTCGCGCTGCGCACGGACGCATTTTCGCCCGCTCCAACCCGGTGAAGAACTGGATTGGGCATTGTACCGTCGTGCTGCGGTCGGCGGCCGACAAGCGGTCACATCCGAGTGTCGTGGAACCCAACGGGCAGGACTCGGTAATGGAAATCGCCAGACTTCGCGTGCATTATCCGGCAGTGGAGACCCTCGCCCGGGGCTCGCACCCCAACGGTCAGGCCTTGAAGCAGTCCGGCGTTGTAGGCGCCAGCAGCCAGGTGGAGCGGGGAGGAGTGTTTGAAGAGGCGCTGCTCAGGTGATACAACCAGACAACTGGGCAAGAGCATGAACGCAACTGATCGAATGCCTGCGGACCGAGTGGTCCTGATCTCCGGCGCAAACCGGGGCATCGGACGAGCGATTGCAGAACGCCTGGCAGCGGCCGGCTATCGACTGAGCCTCGGCGCGCGCGACCCGGACACGCTCGAACCCGTGGTGGCCGGCCTGGAACCCTCGCGGGTTCACTTTCATCGCTACGAAGCCCGGGAGCCGGCCACGGCCAGGCACTGGCTGCAGGCGGCTGCCGATCGGTTTGGCGGAGTGGACGCCCTAGTGAACAATTCGGCCTTGTTTCATCGTTTCACGGTGATCGATGGAGACCTGCATCTTCTCGATGAGATGTGGGAGGTAAACGTCAAGGGGCCGCTCATACTATTCCAGACCGCGTTTCCTTTCCTGAAAGCCAGCGGCTGCGGACGGGTTGTCAACATCGTGTCTTTGTCCGGCAAGCGACTCAAGAGTGCAACCGTTGCGGGTTACGGGATGACCAAGCACGCAGCGGCAGCTTTCACGCACGCAGTGAGGCTGAGCGGGTGGGAACACGGGATCCGCGCGACGGCGATCTGCCCCGGCTATGTGAATACGGATATGTCGCGCAACCTCGCCCAGCTTGCGCCCGAGGAGATGACGCAACCTCGGTCAGTTGCTGAACTGGTGGAGCTGGCGCTCCGCCTGCCCAACAACGCGACAGTATCGGAACTTCCCGTGAATTGCGTCCTCGAAGCGAGCTATTAGGCACTGCCCGCACTCGCCAAGACTTCCGGTCGCAAAACAGGTAACCGCCCTTGCACTGGAGGGCGATGTGATACACTCGCCAAGGACGCTCAACCCACGACCGCCGCATAGAACGAAAGACTATCCTCGGGGAAGGCGCGGGTGGGATGTCGAAGCGTTTACATCTCGGCCCGCCGGTTAGTATCGTACCGTCTGTCTTGGTCCGGAGGTCAGCCGCCGGCGCGTGAAGTTATGCGCTCATGGTTTGCCGCATTTTAAGAGAGTTGCCACGGAAACGATGACATTGCCACTGATACTACGGCTGGATGTCACCGGGAAGCCGCTGCGATGGATTCCATGGCAGGAGGCCGTGTGCCTGTACGCTCGAGACATGGTTGCGTGGACAGCCGGCGACCACACATTCCAGCTACACGGCGGTTACAGCCGGCTCACCGGCCTGCAGACGTGCATGGAGATCAACTCGATCATCGCCGTGCGCGGAGAGTTTCGGCGCGGTTTTGGCAAGATGGTGCCGCCGCTGAACAACCGCGAGTTGTTCAGTCGGGACCGGCACGTTTGTCTCTATTGCGGCAAGCAGCAGCCCGACGGCGCTCTCACCCGGGACCATGTGGTGCCTATTTCCCGGGGGGGCAGGGATTGCTGGTCCAACGTCGTGACCGCCTGCAAGCGGTGTAACGCCCACAAGGGGCGTCGGACCCCGGACGAGGCCAGAATGCCCTTGTTGGCAGTGCCCTACGTGCCCAACATGGCGGAATACCTGGTGCTGCGGAACCGCCACATCCTGGCTGACCAGATGGAGTTCCTCCGACATCAGTTCAAGGACGTTGAACGGCATTGGCATGTGCAGTGATGGCTCGCTCTGGCTGAGGTCGTAACAGGGCAGGGTCTGCGGGCGAACAACAGGCTTTTTGAGTGAGCCCGCCGCTCAACCTCAGCATGCATCTGGCCACGACTCTCTGCCATGGCGATCCTTTGGGAAAGACAGCTGGATGGCGTCAAGTACCAGGTCCGGACGGCAGGGCGCACGCGCAGACTGTATACCAACGGCGTCTTCCACAGCCAGTTCAGCCCGGTTAGCCCGCTGACGGGTCACGTCTGGGATCTGCTCATGGTGCCTGCCTTTTTTCAAGCTGCCGGCTTGATGCGCCGGGTGCTGGTGCTGGGCGTTGGTGGGGGCGCTGTCATCGGATTGTTGCAGCGTTTCGTGGTGCCGCGAAGCGTAGTGGGCATCGAGCTCAATCCCGTGCATTTGTTCGTCGCGAGCAGGTTTTTCGCCGTCGCCGGCCCATCCGTGCGGCTTTTTCAGGCTGACGCGCGCTCGTGGGTCACGGAATACAAGGGTCCCCCATTCGACATGATTGTCGACGACCTTTTCGGGGAGCGGGACGGCGAGCCTGTAAGAGCCGTCAGAATGGATGCTGCATGGTTCGCACAGCTGCTCAGGAACCTTGGTGCTGAGGGCACGATTGTCGCCAACTTCAGGTCCGTTCGGGAACTGAAGAGCTGCGCTTACTTCAGCAATAGCCGCGTGACCCGACGTTTTTCAGCAGCATTCCAGCTCACGAGCCCTGTGGACGAGAATGCCGTGGGCGTGTTTCTGCGGCGCGAATCGAGCGCCCGCAAGCTGCGCGCGAACCTGCGGGCGACGCCGGGCCTGGATCCCACCCTGAAGACGTGCCGGCTTCGCTACCGGATCAGAGACGTCACCCTGGGGCCGCGCGGAGGGCGCAGGTAATCATCTCGATTCTCATAACGGCGCCGCCATCGGCCTCACTGCAGCCGGCTAAAGGTACTCCGGGTCCTGCTTCATGCGCTTTTCCGAGAGATCCCGCCAAAAATTCTCCCAGATCTCCTGCAACTCCTCCACGAGCTCTCTCCAGTGGCGGGGTTGCATGGAAGGCGTGGGCGAATATGGCGGAGGCTCCCAGTCTCCGTTGTAAGCCCCGACGCCCGATCGCTCGGCGAGAGTTACGGTCAGGGTTTGTCGCTGCCGTTCTCGAATCAGCTCGATCTCCACCGTGTCGCCGGGCTCGAAGAAGGCCAGCACGCGGTGCACGTCGGGCACCCGGCGGATTGTCCTGCGGTCCATGCGCAGGAGGACGTCGCCCACCGCCAGGCGTGCTGCGCTGGCGGGGCTCTCGGGCATGACCTTGACGATGAGCACGCCCTCGCCCTGCGGCGCGCCGAAGACATCCCGGAGCTCGTTGGTCATGGCCTGCAGGTGGACGCCCAGGTAGCTGGTGGTCAGCCAGCCGCTGGTGTTCCACGGCGGAGGGGCAGCCTGGTGAGGCGTCAGGGGGGCCAACGCCACGTTGACTGTTTCCGTTCGCCCGTCACGGTGGTAGGTCAGGGACGATTTTGCTCCGCTCGACGCCGTGCGCAGCAGCCAGTTGAGTCTTTCCACCGAGTAAACAGGCCTGCCGTCAAGCTCGAGGAGGATGTCGCCGACTTGAACACCGGCGCGAGCGGCCGGACCCGCGGGGAACAGGCCGGCCACGAGCACACCGTATTCGAGCTGGCGTGTCGCGAGGGTCTCGAAGCTCGCCGCGCGCACAGTGACGCCCAGCCACGCCTGAGGCGCCCACGGTGAGGCCGGTGTGTAGGCAACGGCCCCTTGGCAAAGTAAACAGACAAGCAGCCACATGGGCAGGGCAGGCGGCCAGCAGTGTCTCAGCCTCAAGGGCATGCGTCCCTCCGACCCGTTGCGCGGGCAGCCGTCCTTTCGTGGCACTGTCGTCTGTGCACCAGATTCAGGGGACACACTCTTTCTGGGCAAATCATGCTATGAGATTCTAACCCGGTAAGCGTGCCAGGGGTGGTCGGCGCGGGCGATGCTCTCTGCAAGACCTTGTTCGTCGAAGCGCCCGAAGGCGTGGGAGTCGTCCCACAAGTCGAGGATCTCTTCCCTGTGGTTGACTTGGAAGCGTCCGCCGCCGATGACTTCAAGCTTTGTCGTATCGTACTCGAGCTGCTCTCTGGATACCCAATGATGGGCCACACCCCTGTCCTTCAGGAACTGGGCGAGCATTTGGTTGTGGTAGCGGTGCACGGACGTCGGTGAGAACACAAGATAGGTCCAGCCGTCGATAAGGAGCTGCAGAAACTTGCCGTCAACTGCGTCGGAGCTGCTTGTCCGTCCGGTCGAGCAATAGTCGTGCACTAACACGTCAGCCGTGGTGGGGCGTTGGTCTCCGCCCGGTTCTCCGGCGCCCATCAGGCATGCAGCTCCAGGACGTCTCCGTCCGATACGCTGTGGTCGCGGCCGACCTGCTGTCCCGTGAAGTGGCCGGTTCCCCAGACTCTGGCATACTTCAGCGACTGGGCCATGTCACGGTGCACCAGCATAGCCACATCGTACACCGTCTGCCCCCGCCGCACCGTGAAGGGGCGGTGTTTGTCCGGAGGGCGGCCCGGCGCTTTGGTATACACCCGGACGATACCCAGCTTGTCGAACAGCCAGGGCGCGATTCTCCCCAGCCCAGCGCCGCTGGTGGCCGAGACGCCGAACACGGGATAGTGAGAACCGGTGAGCTCCTGGAAGACCTGCAGCTCTCCGTCCAGGCCTGGGATCTGGTCGGCCTTGTTCGCCAGCATCAACACCGGTAGGCGGACGGCGAACGGGTCTGGCACGGTCGCCTCGCGCTCTGGCTGCGCTTCCGGTTCATCCCAGTGCGCCGAGAGGGTGACCCGTTTCTCCTTCAGCAGCGCGTGGATCTCCGTAACCTGCTCGACACAGTTCGGATCGCCCAGGTCCACCACCAGCAGGCAGGCATCGGCCGGCTGTAGTGCATTGCCTATCCAAGGGATGGGATGCTCCCCGGACAAGGGAGGCAAATCGATAAGCTGGAAATGGATGTCTTCGTAGGGCAGC
>JASJBY010000150.1 GCA_030066245.1 Gammaproteobacteria bacterium | reverse complement strand
GAGAAGATCGAGTCAGGCTATGACATGGTGGTCGGGGCACGCCACGCAAACACGCATGCAACGTGGGCGCGCCGCCTTGCCAACGGCGCCTATAATTGGTTGGCTTCCTTCATGACGGGATTCACCATCAAAGACCTAACATCCGGCTTTCGCGCGGTTCGTGCCCGCCACTTCCGCAAGTTTCTTTACCTGCTTCCGAACGGCTTTTCCTACCCCACGACGAGCACCATGGCGTTCTTTCGTTCCGGGCTGACCGTGGGATACGTGCCCGTCAAGGCGGAACGCCGAGAGGGGAAAAGCAACATACGCATGGTGAAGGACGGCGTGCGGTTCTTGGTAATTATCTTCAAGATAGGCGCACTGTTCTCCCCCATGCGCCTGTTCTTGCCCATAAGTGCCAGCCTGTTTACTCTCGGGATCGGCTACTACATGTACACCTACGCCACAGCCGGGCGATTCACCAACATGAGTGCCTTGCTGATCCTTTCCTCGCTGCTGACTTTCCTCATCGGTATTTTATCGGAGCAGGTCTCCTCTTTGCACTACAAGGGCGCCGAGGAGGATCAGAGAAGAACTCGCCGGGACTACTGAAGCGTCTTATTAAACCAATAGGCCCACGCGCATTGTGATGAACGGCCCGTAAGCAACTTATATGAAGGTCCTCATCGACATCAACCACCCAGCGCATGTTCACTTTTTTCGAAACCCCATTGCGCAGTTATGTGCAGCAGGACATGAGGTGCTGGTGACGGGGCGGGACAAGGACGTGGCCGTCCCACTGCTGAACGAGCTAAACATCCCATTCGTGTTAATCTCCGCCCAGGGCAAGGGCGGAATCCTGTCCCTGGTCAGGGAGCTGATTGTGCGGGACTGGTGCCTCGGCCGGACGGCGCATAGCTATGCGCCGGACGTCATGTGCGCCATCGGAGGCACTTTCGTCGCGCATGTTGGAGCAATACTGCGTATCCCATCCGTCGTTTTCTATGACACGGAGAATGCGGTTCTGCAGAATGCCATTACTTACCCGCTGGCCAGCTGCGTGGTCGTGCCCCGCTGCTATCAGGGCCGGATTCCCAGTCGACGAAGCCTGCGCTATGCCGGCTATCATGAGCTGTCCTATCTTCACCCGGTTTACTTCAAGCCGAACCGCGAGCTGGCTATCGCGAACGGTCTGGCGCCGGAGGGCGATACATTTTTGCTCCGGCTTGTATCGTGGCAGGCGAATCACGATCTGGCCGAGCGGGGATGGTCGGCGGAACTTGTTCGGCGCGTGGTCGATAAGCTTAGCGCATGCGGGAAAGTGCTGATCTCGGCCGAAGGAGCACTCAGCGCCGATCTAGAGGCATACCGATATCAGGGCAGCGTTGCTGCCATTCATCATGTCATGGCGTTCTGCGGTTGCTTTGTGGGAGAGAGTGCCACCATGGCCTCGGAGTGCGCGGTTCTGGGTGTGCCAGCGGCCTACGTGGCAAACACCGGGCGGGGATACACGGACGAGCAGGAGCTGCGTTACGGGCTTGTCCGAAACGTGAGGGCACTAAGCTGGGATGCCCTGGAGCCTGTCCTTCAGGAAATGCTTGACCAGCCGCGAGCGCATTGGGCTGGTGCCCGCCGGAGGCTGCTCGAGGATACCGTTGACGTGGCGGCTTATGTGACGGGTCGAATCCTTGGCTGCGGGGAAGCGGGAAGGGGAGGGCGCTGTGGACTGTCGGAAGCGGCGTAGACAGGAAGGAGATGGCGACCGGCATGCCGGGGCGGCGCCGCTGGCGACCCTGTGCCGGGCCCGGAAACTGGGCTAGACCATGTGTGGCATCGCAGGTTGGTTTGGCTCAAGCGGCACATCCGACCAGGAGCCTCGGGCCCGCTTGCAGCGCATGCTCCAGTGCCTAAGTCATCGCGGACCCGACGGCGAAGGGACCCATGTAGGCGACCATGTGGCACTCGGACACCGTCGCCTGGCCATCATCGATCTGGCGTCCGGACAGCAGCCCATGAATAGCGCCGACGGCGCCGTCAGAATCGTTTTCAACGGGGAAATATACAACTTTCGTGAGCTGCGCCAACGTCTGGCAGGACAGGGATATGCGTTTCGCACCCAGTCGGACACGGAAGTCATTCTCTTGCTCTACATGGCGGAAGGATGGCAGGGATTTGCCAAGTTGCGCGGTATGTACGCCTTCGCCTTGTGGGATGCAAGGACAGCTACGGGCTTGCTCGTTCGGGACCCCATGGGCATCAAGCCCCTGTTCTTCGCGCACGCCCGGGACAACACGCTGGCTTTTGCCTCCGAGGCGAAGGCCATGATTGCCGGGGGCATTGTGAAACCCGAGTTGTCGGCGGAGGCGCTGCACCTGGTGCTGAATTTCAGATACTTGCCGGGTGATCAGAGTCTTCTTCAGGGCGTCCAACAGCTCTCGCCGGGGCGGGTTCTCCAATGGCGGCCCGAACAAAAACCGAAGCAGTATCGATTGCCCGCCCCAGCCCTAGATGATATGCCAGTTCTGCAGGCGGTTGAGGATTCGGTGCGTTATCACCTGTGCGCCGATGTCCAGGTGGGAGCCTATTTGTCAGGCGGAGTCGACTCGGCCTTGGTGGCCGCCTTGATGAGACAAGGGCTCGGGGAACGGTTTCCCTCTTTCACCTTGGATGTAGGGGACGACCCCATGGAAGCGGCAAATGCCGCCCGGACGGCAGAGTTGCTGGAAATCGACAACGAGCAAGGTGACTGTCGGTCGGTCGACGGGGAGAGATTGCGACGCCTGGTCTGGCACTTGGAGGTTCCCAAGATCAACTCACTTCAGGTCAGCGACGTCGCGGTTCTGGCAGCACGGCGCGTCAAGGTAGTTCTTTCCGGCCTGGGCGGAGACGAGCTATTTCTGGGCTATAACGCGCACCGTATCGTGCATCGGGCCGATGCCCTAAGACAGCGACTTGGCGCTCCCCTGGCTAGGAGGCTCGGAAACAGCCTCTCGCTCCTTTGGTCGCTTGTTCCCGGACCTTTGTGGCGCGAAAGCCAGAGGGCACTGTTGATGCTCGGGCACCTCGGCGATTGGCCGACCGTCTACGGGTTGCTCCGTAATGTATGGGACTTGCCGGGTCTGCGGCGGGCTGTTTACGGGCCGCGCATGCTTGACGCGGCGCTGCCGAATGCCTTTGACGTAGTTCGGGCGGCCTGGCCCGATAAGACTGATCCGGTCATGGCTATGCGCGATTTCGAATGGCGGAACAAGATGGTCAATGATCTGCTTTGGCAGGAGGATCGGGTGAGTATGGCTGAGGGTTTGGAAGTACGGGTACCTTTCGTCGATCTGCGGTTAGCCGCCACGTTGAGCAGGTACAGCCGGGCGCAGCTAATGCCAGGAGGACGGCTCAAAGGTCTGTTGACTGAGGCGGTGACTCATGTGCTACCTGGTGAGATTCTTACGCGACCGAAGAGCGGCTTCCAGGTGGATTCACCCCGGTTCTTCAACGAGGTGCTCTCAGCTGTGGCAGACCGGGTATTGAGCCCCAAGCGAGTGGCCGAGGTCGGATTGTTCAACCCGGAGTTTGTGGCGCGTATCCGTGTAACCAGACCCGCCAGGGGTATGCGATGGCATTTCTTCTTGCTTTATCTGATGTTGATGACGCACCTCTGGTTGGACGTTTTCGAGGAGAACGCTGACCTGCGGGTCAGGGGTGCTGCCGCGTGACAGGGAAATCCCTTCCGTGGGGGGCCAATAATGTCCGCACTTCCATACGGACGCGGGCGTATGGGCCGATCACTGCCACCGCTCTTCATTCTCGCCAGCCGCGACCGATACAGGAAGGTGCTGGCCGAGGGCCGTCGGTAGTGGCAGGCAATCATTCCGGCGCCGTCTGCCTCTTCGGTGAGGACTCTTGACCACTCTAGTGCGATTCGGGTGTGTGCCGGTCCTCAGCTCATCTTAATCTGGACTACCAGCGAACATGAAGAGCATTGAGCCAGCCAGGTTGCAGGCTGATGACCACCTCACGAACAAAATTCGCGATTTCTGGGTGAGGAACGTCAATGCGGAGCGGATTTACGGCCGGACCGTGAGTGCCCACCAGCGAGGTGCGGACAGATATTTCGAAGAACTCGAGCAGCAGCGGTTCCGCTCTCACCGGCACCTTATGGCCTGGATTGAGGCTATGCATCCGGGGCGCAGCGTTCTGGAAGTCGGGTGCGGCGTCGGTCTGGATACTTTCGCTCTGGCGGCGCATGGACTGCAAGTGACCGCCATCGATCTGACGGAAGTAGGCGTGGCTACGGCCAAGAGTCGCTTCGATCGCTCCAGAATGAGTGGTGACTTCGCCGTGGCGGATGCTTGCCACCTGCCCTTTGAGGACAACCGATTCGACTACGTCTATTCATTCGGCGTGCTGCACCACGTCGCCGACACCGCGCAGAGCATAAGGCAGATCCTGCGAGTGCTCAGGCCGGGCGGGGAAGCGCGTGTCATGCTCTACCATCGGCGCTCCCTCAACGAGGTTGTACACCGGTTGACGAGAATTCCCTTTGAGGAGAAGGCGGAGCTTTGTCCAGTGGTGCGTCGCTTCACCCGGGCAGAAGCGCGTCGACTGTTCAGTGATTACAGTGAGGTCCACGTCCATGCAGACTACCTGTATGGGGAGGGCTATGGGGCTCTGTTTCGCATGACACCGCTGTGGCTGTACATGCCCCTTTCGCGGCTAATGGGCTGGCATCTGATGATTCGCGCTATCAAGTAGCGATGAACAGCGGTTTCTGACAAGGTGCCAGGTACGCCGGCGTTGGGCGGCAGTCTCAGACTCAGGGCCACTCTAGGGCCAAACCGGGAGCGAGGCTCTTGAGGACAGACAACTCGCGATATATGGACGATAACATCCAAGGCGCGGCGTGGAATGGCAACGCAGCTGCTAAGGGCATGGACGAGGCTCTCGGGCGTGTCCTTGAATGGAGTCGCCAGCAGGCTTTCAAGGGACACAACAAGCATGACGGGCTAAACAGCCCGATACTGCGGACCCTGCTCGGCTGGGGCCGATGGCCGCGCCTGGTGGCCATCCAGTCGGTCATGCGCTTTCCCGTCAACCCTCGAACACTGCTTCTGGTCCCGAGAACCTACAACCCGAAAGGACTGGCATTGTTCAGTCAAGGATTCTTGGACCTTTACCGGGCGCGTCGTAATCCTGAGCATCTGCAGGAATCGGAACGGCTCCTGTCGCTGCTGCTCGACCTGCGTGCCCCGGGGGCCTGGTCGGGAGACTGTTGGGGTTACCCTTATCCGTGGCAGGACTTGGGTTTCTACGCGCCTGCAAACATGCCCAATGCAGTGGTCACGAGTTTCGTCTGCGAGGCTTTTCTCGACGCCTACCGGGAGACCGGAAAGGCACGTTACCTGGAAACGGTTGCGAGTGCTGTTAACTTTTTCCTTGAGGACTTGCCGGTGCTTCGCGATACCCCCGGGGAGCTGTGTCTTGCATACATGCCGGTTCCCATGCGGATGCGGGTCTTGGATGTGAGCATTCTGGTCGGCGCCGTTCTGGCTCAGTACGCTGCCTTCAGCGGAAGTGACCAATGCGCGCTGGCGGCGTCAAGGCTGGTACGCTACGTGGTGAGCCTGCAGACGGATTACGGAGCCTGGTACTACACGGATCCCCCTCAAGACTCCCCTATACGGCACGATAACTACCATACGGGCTTTATCCTTGATGCCTTAGCACGTTATATGACGGCGAGTAGCGATCGAGAGTGGGGGCAAGCGTATCGCTCAGGTCTGGATTTCTATGCGGCCGAGCTTTTCAATCACGACGGTTCACCGCGCTGGATGAGCGACCGGGATTTTCCCCATGATGTGCACGGAGCCGCTCAGGGGATTCTGACATTCAGCCGCCACAGGGCAGATTTTCCCGGACTGGCCGACAGAATCGCGGCCTGGACTTTGCGTAACCTGTACGACGGGAAGGGGCGCTTTTACTATCAGCAGACTCGATACTTCACAAAACGCTTCACGCTGCTGCGTTGGTGCAACGCCTGGATGGCTCGGGCCTTGGCCGCGCAGCAGCGGGCGCGAGAGGCGTCCAATGCGGACCGTGATCTAGAACTGTGCACAGGAACCGAGCAATAGCAGACCGGCGCCTGCTAGAAGCCCGCAAGGGGCGTCGGCCCAGCGGCGTAGACGACGGGCGACGCATGGAAAGCGAGAGTCCGCCATCTCCGCTTCTCGTCAGGCCAGGAATGGCCTGGCGAGATATGGCGGTGCCAACGCTCCTTGCGGGATTGGGTGGGGCGTTTCACCGAGCAGTTCTCTAGTGGCATAGCGCCGGGCTCCCTGAGGTGGAGAGCGGGGCGGGCCGATTTTCAAAGTCAGTGGTCTTGCGGAAGGGGGAGAGACGCAACATTTTCCGGGTTGTCACTGGGTTTCGGGAGTGAATCATGGTCGGCTTTGCGCTGATTGGCTGCGGACGAATTGCCAGGCGGTATGTAGAGCTTCTCGGGCGGGAAAAGATTAGGCAGGGGAAGCTGGTCGCGGTCTGCGATATCAAGGCGGAGAAGGCCTGCGCCGTTGGTGAAGCCGCACAGGTTCCTTGGTTTGAAGATCTCCGGGAGATGATGGCTGAGGTGGGGCAGGCCGTAGACGTGGTCTGTATCCTCACGGAGAGCGGCAATCACGCACGTCATTGTCTTGAGCTGGCGCCCTACGGCAAACATATAGTCGTGGAGAAGCCCATGGCCCTGACGCTCGATGATGCGGACGCGATGATGGCCGCCTGTGACCGAGCCGGTGTCCGTTTGTTCGTGGTCAAGCAGAATCGCTACAACCTCCCGGTCCAGAAGCTGCGTGAAGCCTTGGACGCCGGGCGCTTCGGTCGTCTGGTAATGGGTACCGTGCGGGTCCGTTGGAGCAGGGGGCAGGCCTATTACGACCAGGACGCCTGGCGTGGGACATGGGCCATGGACGGTGGCGTGTTCACGAATCAGGCGAGTCACCATGTCGATCTTCTCGAGTGGATGCTTGGCGAGCCCATGTCCGTTTTTGCGAAGGCGCGGACGGCGCTCGTCGACATCGAGACGGAAGATACTGGGGTGGCGTTGATTCAGTTCAGGAACGGCGCGCTGGGCGTCATCGAAGCAACGACCGCAACGCGACCTAAGGATCTGGAAGGCTCGTTGTCCATCATGGGGCAGAAAGGTACCGTCGAGATTGGGGGCTTTGCCGTTAACAAGATGCGCACCTGGGAATTCTCAGAGCCCCGCCCGGAGGACGAGGAAATAATCGAGAAATATCAGCAGAATCCCCCAAACGTCTACGGGTTTGGCCATCGCGCGTTCATGAATCACGTGGTCGAAAGCCTGAGGAGCGATACGCCGGCCCTCGTGGACGGGCTCGAAGGGCGGAAATCCTTGGAGCTCATCTCGGCGATCTACGAATCAATCGAGACCGGACGCGAAGTGCACTTGAGATTTCAGCCCAAGCGGTGTCGCCTGGGGGCAAGGAACGGCGAGCGTGGGGTCGAGAGCGGTCCGTCATGATCCCTCTCGTCAACCTGGACAGACTGCACCATGAGCTGCACGACGAGCTCCTGGATGCGATGGACGCTGTTTTGCGGAGCAATCAGTTCATCAAGGGACCTTTCACCGAGCGTTTCGAAGCCGAGTTTGCAGCATCGCACGGCCTTCCTGGCGAGAACGCCGTGGCCTGCAGCAGCGGTACCGCCGCGCTCTACCTTGCGTTGAAGACGGCGGGGGTCGGAGCGGGTGACGAGGTGTTGGTGCCGGCGAACACCTTTATCGCAACAGCCGAAGCCGTGTGCCACGCGGGCGCCCGACCGGTGTTCGTCGATATCTGTCCCGCTACCTATGGTCTGTCTATCGAGTCAGCGGCACGTGCCGTCAGTCCCAGCACGCGCGCCATCATCCCGGTGCATCTCTACGGCAACCCCTGCGATATGGGCAAGGTGCTGAGTCTTGCCGACGGGCATCACTTAACGGTCATCGAAGACTGCGCACAAGCTCACCTCGCTCGATTCAAAGGTCGTCCGGTGGGGACTTTTGGCCGTTTTGCGGCGTACAGCTTTTTTCCGGGCAAGAACCTGGGCGGCTGCGGAGACGCAGGTTTAGTCGTTTGCCGCTCTGCGGAAGACGCGGACATGGTCCGGCGGTTGGCCGATCACGGACGATCGCAGAAATATACACACGATATCGTGGGCCACAATCTGCGCATGGATGCCATACAGGCCGCCGTGCTGTCAGTGAAGCTCAAGTATCTGCCCCAATGGACCCGTACTCGCCGCACCCACGCTGCCGCCTATGATAGCGCCCTGGACAGCCTCGGCCTGAAGCGTCTGGTACCCACCGC
>JASJBY010000149.1 GCA_030066245.1 Gammaproteobacteria bacterium | reverse complement strand
GGCCGTTCCGTGGCCATGACCGTGCGGCTCGCCATAGGCTTCCGCCTTGAGCCAGTTCTGCACGTCGGGGCTCTTGGTCTTCGGGTCGTAAAGACCGGCATCGAACAGCAACGCCGGATCGACAGTACCATTCTCTGCGATGATTTGCGGGGCGGCGGGGTTCAAGGCCCGCAGACGTTGCTGCAATCTGCGCAGCACATCCAGGTCGGCGAGATCGGCCTTGGTCAGCAGCAACCGGTCGGCCACCGCCGCCTGCTTGACGGACTCGATCTGGCGATCGAGCGTGTCGCCACCGTTGACTGCATCGACCGTGGCGATGACCCCGTCCAGGCGATAGCGCCGCGCGACGGCTGAGTCGGTCATCAACGTGTGGAGGATCGGGGCCGGATCCGCGAGCCCGGTGGTCTCGATTACCACCCGGTCGAACCATAGCTCGCCTCCGCGCGCAAAGCGTCCAGGGGCCTCGCGCAAGGTCTTGGCAAGGTCGCCCCGGATGGTGCAGCAAAGGCAGCCACTCGCCATCTCGATGACGACCTCATCCTTGCTGTGCGTCACGAGATCATGGTCGAGGCCGATCTCCCCGAACTCGTTGATGAGCACCAGTGTCCGGCTCAGCGCCTGCTGTTGGATCAGATAGTTGAGGACAGTCGTCTTGCCGCTGCCAAGAAACCCGGTCAGCACCGAGACCGGCAGTCGCCGCGGTGAACCATTTAGATTCCAGCTCTCCACGGGGCCCCCTCTCGCCCGTTCAGGCCGCGCCAGCCGCGATGCAACTCGCGCAGGTGCCCACCACCTCGACCACGCGTCGCGTCACGCGGTATCCCAGATCGGCGGCTTGCTCGTGGAGGAACTGCTCGATCCGCGGGTCCTCCAATTCGGCCGTCGCCCCGCAGTCCTTACAGATGAAGAAACAACAATCATGCCGGCGCTCCGGATGCGCGCAGGGGACGTAAGCGTTGCGGCTTTCGATCTTCGAGACGAACCCCTGGGACATCAGGAATTCAAGCGCCCGGTAGACGGTGGGCGGCGCGACCCGACGGGAGTCCCTTAGCCCCAGCGCTTCGATCAGTTCGTAAGCCCCCGTCGGTCGACCACTTTCCCAGAGCAGCTCCAGGACCTGCCGCCTGAGCGTCGTCAGCTGCGCCCCGCGCGCGCCGCAGAGAGACTTTGCCAGCGCAACCCGCTCAGCCGGCGCATGCTGCGCGCGGCAGTCGGAATCGGTGCACGGCCGGGGCTGGATCGACGGGAGCGTCACGGTGTGATGTCTATTGTGGTTTGAGTAACGAATGTTATAACATTGCGTTCACTGGTTACAAGCGCCAGCGGCCCCCTCGAGGCCGGGCCGAGGCGCACTACTGGAGCCGAAGCCGCCAGTGTCGTTGGCACAAGGGTCCGACCAGTGGCCTCATCCAGGTGTTCGAAGCGTTGCGCATTGACGACGATCAGAACGCCGTCTGGGTCCGCGTCAAGGTCGCTGGTTCAGGTGCCAGTTTTTATGTGGGATACCGTTCCTGCTTCTCCCGATCGGTGAAGCTCGGTGGCCCTTCTGGTGGACCTGCTCGACGCGTGTTCACGGAGTGACGGAAATCCTCTAGCCCAAAGGACGTCTACGGTGACGCGCCGAATCCGACGCAGCTTTGAGTGGGACGGCCGTATGCCCCTATTCCCAAGAACAGCGCGGTATCCACGGCCTCGTGCATGGCCGGGCGACGGCCTCGGCTCCCAAGCACCCGAGGCAGTGCATTCGTAAATGAACCAGACGAGGACTTCCATGCCCCTGAACCAAGAGACCAGTTCCCACCATCCACGCCTCCCCGTTACCGTGCTTTCGGGCTTCCTCGGGGCCGGAAAGACCACCCTGCTCAACCAGGTGCTCAACAACCGGGAGGGGCGGCGAGTCGCGGTGATCGTGAACGATATGAGCGAGGTCAACATCGACGCAGCGCTCGTTGAGCGCGGCGGTGCGGAACTCTCGCGGACCGAGGAGAAGCTGGTCGAGATGTCGAACGGCTGCATTTGCTGCACGCTGCGAGACGATTTGCTCGCCGAGGTCTCACGGCTCGCGCAGGAGGGACGCTTCGACTACCTGCTCATCGAGTCCACGGGGATCTCGGAGCCCATCCCGGTGGCGCAGACCTTCACCTTCGAGGACGAGAATGGTGTGAGCCTGAGTCAGGTTTCGCGCCTCGACACGATGGTTACGGTCGTGGACGCGGCGAGTTTCCTGCGGGACTACAACGCCGCCGAGGCGCTCCAAGACCGCGGTGAGTCGCTGGGCGAAGAAGATCACCGAACGGTGACCGACCTGCTGATCGACCAGATCGAGTTCGCCGACGTCATCGTGCTCAACAAGGTCGATCTCGTGAGCGCCGATCAGGCGCTCGAGGTGGAGGCCACCGTGAAAGCGCTCAACCCGGGCGCGCAGATCCGCAGGGCAACGCACGGACAGGTGCCGCTCGAATGCGTGCTCGATACGGGCCTGTTTGACTACGAGAAGGCGGCGAACTCCGCCGGCTGGATTCGAGAGCTCCAGGGCGAACACACGCCGGAGACCGAAGAGTACGGGATCTCGAGCTTCACCTACCGGACATCACAGCCCTTCGATGCCGAGAAGCTGTGGGCTTTCCTGCACGACGACGAGAATTGGCGCGGCGTGCTCCGCTCGAAGGGCTTCTTCTGGGTCGCGGCTGACCATCGGGTCGCCTACGAGTGGGCTCAGGCAGGCGGCGTCAGCAACGTGAACCCCGTCGGGATGTGGTGGGCCGCCGTGCCTCGGGAACACTGGGGGCACCCCGAGCGTCAGCGGCCCGACCAGCGGCCGGGCTGGCATCCTCGCTTCGGCGATCGCGCGCAGGAACTCGTCTTTATCGGCCAGCAGATGGACGAGGCGACGATGCGGGCTCGCCTGGACGCGTGCCTGCTCGACGAGCGCCTCGCCGCCGCCGACAGCAAGACCTGGGCAGAGCTGCGGAACCCGTTTCCGGAGCTGCGCATGGCCGAGGAGTCCACATGACAGACACTGCCTCACCCGTCTCGGCGAAAGGATCACCGGCATCTCATGGCACCTCTCGGTCATCCGTACTTCACGTGTGCAGGTACTGTAAGACACCTGGCTCTCCGCGTAAGCCACGAGAGAGTCGAGCCGGCTTCAAGCTCTATCAAGAGCCACCCGAGACGTTCCATGAGAGCCCAGTGGGCCACTAAGCGGAGTTCAGGCCCGCCGAGTGCCTCAGCCTATGCTCGCACCCCTGCGGAATCGCGCCCTCGTCGCCCGGGGCGTGGGTTTACCTCTCTCGGGGATCAGCACCCGGGCGAGAACGCGGGTGACATTTACGAACCCGCTTACCGACGGCATCTTTCTGTGAGGCTTTCCGGGCCAGCGGCTCGAGGCCTAGGTCGAGGCGATCGAGGTCCTTGCCAAGACGAATACCGTCCTGAGCAAGTTTCGCACGGAGCACCGACAGACGGTCGAATCCGGGGCATCGCCGACGGTCAAGGACTCACTGGACGCGTCGGGGGCAGGATGAACAGAACCAGACGCCATCCGGCGCCATAATCGGTCCCGCCGTGTCGCAGGGAGAGGAGAGAACATGTTAATCAACACATCACCACGCCGCCCGAACCGCGAACGGGTTCGACATATCAAGGAGGCATTGCGCGCGGCGCTGAGCCTACCCGATGGCACGACGGTTACGGTCACCGAGCTGGCATGCCTCGAAGAAGGCTGTGCGCCCATCGAGACCGTGGTTGCTCTGCTTCGCCCCAATGCCCCACCGCTGCAACACAAGCTTCACAAGCCCACGGACGCCGTAGACGCCGAAGATCTTGTCCAGGTCTGTAAGGCGTGGGGGTTCGACGTTCAAATTCCAAAGCTCGCACCTCTGCTCCAGGAGAACTAGATGAACACGCCGCAAAAAGTACCCGTTTCCATCCTCACCGGCTTCCTCGGCTCTGGCAAGACCACCCTGCTCAACCGGATCTTGAGTGAGGAGCACGGCAAGCGCATTGCCGTGATCGAGAACGAGTACGGGGAGGTCGGCATCGATCAGGCGCTCGTGATCGACGCTGACGAAGAAATCTTCGAAATGTCGAACGGCTGCATCTGCTGCACGGTGCGCGGAGACCTGATTCGCGTGCTCGGCAATCTCATGAAGCGCCGCGACAAGTTCGACTATGTGTTGGTCGAGACCACAGGGCTCGCGGATCCCGGTCCGGTCGCTCAGACCTTTTTTATGGACGACGAGATTCGCGCGGAGTTCTCGCTTGACGGGATCATCACGCTCGTCGATGCCGCCCACATCGAGCAGCAGCTCGGCCGTAGCGACGAAAGCACCGAGCAAATCGCGTTCGCAGACATCCTCGTGCTCAACAAGACGGACCTCGTCAACGGGGAGGCACTCGACAGGCTCGAGGCTCGGCTCCGAGACATGAACCGAATGGCGCAGGTCGTGCGCAGCAAGCAAGCGAACCTCCCCGTCGACACGGTACTCAACCTCGGCGCTTTCAACCTGGACCAGGTGCTCGAGCGTCGTCCCACCTTCCTAGAGCCGGAGTATCCGTTCGAGTGGACCGGTGTCTATTCGCTGGAGCCCGGCCGCTACGAGCTGAGTCTCGCGGAAGGACCTGATCCGGCGATGTCGCTCGTCGTCGTGTCCGGCCAGGGCACGGATGACGCTGCTCTCCGTGAGGGTGCGGAGTGGTGTGTGCGGCGTTACGCCGAACCGGCGGAGATCATTCGCCCGGGGGAAGCGATTCCTGTCGAAGAGCATGTGAACCTCCAGCTCGACTCCCCGGGGCGCAAGTCGTTCTTCCTGGAGGTCGATTCGCAGGTGAGGGTTGGCCTTTACGCCCAGCACACCGCGGAGGAGTTTGATCTCCAACTGACGAACGCAGACGGAGCGACAATCAGGCTAGGGGACAGTCCGCGCTCCAGACTGGCTCCCCCTACAGAGCACGGCGCCCTGCGCATCAAGGGAGCGGTGGTTCCCGTAGAGGTCGAGCGAACCTGGGTGGCACAGCACGAGCACGACGACGAGGTGGGCTCGATTGCGATCGAGAGGGACGGCGACGTCGATCCCGAAAGGCTGAACGCCTGGCTTAGCAAACTGCTCCGTGAACGCGGAGTGGACATCTTCCGAATGAAGGGCTTCATCAGCCTCGCGGGTGAGTCGCATCGCTTTGTCTTCCAGGGGGTTCACATGCTCTTTGACGGCCAGCCGGATCGCCCATGGGGAGACTCCCCACGGCGCAATCAGCTCGTCTTCATCGGCCGCAACCTCGATGAGGAGAGCATGCGACACGGGTTCGAGGCTTGCCTGATGTGAGTACCAACAGACCGAAGGGGGTGCTCCGCCGGGGCTGGTCTGCGGCGGTGGGCGACTACGCCATCGCCGGGGGCTGGATCAAACGCGGTGAGGCGCTGGTGGTCGGTGACGCCGCGGGTGGTGTCTACGCGTTCGACGGCAAGTCTGGCGCGACCATCTGGGCCCGGCACGGGATCCATGAGGGCGGCGTGCTCGCGATGGCGATCCACCCAAGCGGTACCGCGTTCGCTACCGCGGGCCAGGACGGAAGAGTCCTTATCTGGGATATCGTCGAAGGTCAGGCAGAACAGGCTATCGATGTCGACCGCGGTTGGGTGGAGAACGTGGCATGGTCGCCGGAGGGACAATGGTTGGCGGCCTCGTGCTCCCGGCAGGTTCGTGCGTATGTTGCGGACGGGGCGGAGGTCTGGCGATCTGACGATCATCCCAGCACTATCAGCGCGATCGCGTGGTCGAGCGCAGAGGAGCTGGCGACGGCCTGTTACGGTCGAGTGACGTTCTTCGACGCGCCCACTGGCGAGCTTCGCCAGGAGCTAAAGTGGAAGGGCTCCTTGGTGTCGCTGGCACTGAGCCCGGACGGGGATATCGTGGCCTGCGGCAGCCAGGACAACTCGGTGCACTTC
The DNA here is from genome assembly GCA_030066245.1 of Gammaproteobacteria bacterium. Lineage (GTDB taxonomy): Bacteria > Pseudomonadota > Gammaproteobacteria > JAABTG01 > JAABTG01 > JASJBY01. The sequence goes on along the minus strand of JASJBY010000149.1, from coordinate 2,389 downwards.
TGGCGTCGCTCCACGGAGCAGGACTCCATGATGTCAGGATATCCTGGCAAGCCGTCGGCACTGGCCTTCGATGACACCGGCACCCTCTTGGCCACCGGCGGAGGTGAGGCGGTGACGGTCTGGAGCTTCCAGGGAAATGGTCCCGAAGGTACGCGGCCCGGCGTTCTAGAACTCCATGTTCAACCCGTCACGACGCTCGCCTTCGCTCGCCGCGGGATGCGCCTGGCCTCGGCAGCTCGGGATGGTGCTGTAGTTGTGTGGTCGCTTCGGAGAGACGGAGAAGGCGACCCAATAGGGACCGCGGTTGTGGCAGATGTGGTCGCCGAGTTGTACTGGCGGCCAGACGGGCGGGCGCTTGCCGCGCTCGACGCGCGGGGTGGCGTGACGGTTTGGCGGATAGCATGAACACAAGCCCGAACTGCCCGCGCACGCGCAGTGCTGCGCCACAGTGCGGGCGGCCGCTGATGTCCATGTCGGACATCAGGTACTACATTGGCGCCAGGCGGGCTAGGCCAGGTCGATTGGCCCGTGGTCGTCGCAGTGGTCGCCGTGGGGATGATGCAGGCGACCCTCAACCAGGTAGTCGACGTGGTCCCCGTGGGGAACCGCTTCGTGACCGCAGTCGGGGCCGTGGACATGTCCCGCTTCGTGGCCTGCCAAGTCTTGTCCCGAAGTGCAAGCATCGGGATTCCTGTCACTGACCTCGAGGCGATGCTCGTCCACGTGATCTCCGTGGGGATGATGGAGATGCCCATCGTGCAAGTAGTCAACGTGGTCCTGATGCTTGATCGCGGTGTGACCGCAGCCGGGGCCGTGGGTGTGGTCGTGACCTTCGTGAACGTTGCATTCAGTCATTTCGGTTCTCCTGCTGCCAACCAAAACCAGCCGCTTTCTCAAGTCCTATTCATCAGTATATCTGACTCGCATTAAGAAATGACCAGTCCGTCAATCCGGCATTCCCTAGTGGTCTGTCCCCTGAACAAAGCGTACCCAGGATCCAACCGATGGCCGGAAGGAGAGTTCCCCGTTTAGCCACGCTTTTTCAGGATGGCGCACACCCAAAGCAGACGTTCAGCCGCCTCAATATCGCTTCAAGCTACTATCTCTTACTTTGCTATGATATAACATCTTCTGCATCTGACGCCTCCATATAAATAAGTGTCCTCCACCTGCTATACGCACGGGAGGCCAATGAAGTTTCATGTGCGGAAAGTGATTGGAGATATTCATGAAAACGCCTCTAGAAAAATACCTTACTAATTTTAATTACGGTGCCAGGAAGAGTATGAGGCTGGACAGCAACGACCTTATCAAGTTGCTGAAACAAGGGAAGGCCCAAGTGATTGATATCAGATTTCCAGAAGAATATTCGACATGGAAAGTGGGGCCAGCTAAGAATATTCCATTGAACGAACTGCCTGGAAGGCTTTCTGAACTCGATAAGAAAAAAACTATTGTGACTGCTTGTCCTCACAAAGACCGTGCAACCATTGCGATGGTTTATCTACGCTCAAAAGGGATTAAGGCGAAGTATCTTAATGACGGATTAATCGGTCTTGCACAAAATCTTCGGGGTGATAAGGCCAGAGCATTCGCAGATGCACGTAAGAGAGTAAAGTGACTAGAGCAAACAACGAATAAACCACGGGGACGCAAAGACGCGCCGCTCATTAAACCGTTATCGAACGTCTGCTTATTGCCAGGTTCCGCCCGTCCTGCCGTCCCATCACGGTGCGGCGCAGCGTGGATGGGGACTGCTCAACCCTGACCTCTTATGCTGCCGCTCAGCTCGGGCCGGTGATTATCGCAGAGCGGACGGATAGTGTTGGCACACGCAGCGGTAAACACCATTGTCTGCATCGAGAATCCGCTAGGGGGTCCCGGAGAATCTTACCCATCCAGATGCGCCAAGCCGGGTTCTGACGGCTGCCTGACGACCTGAGGATACTCGAGCGACCTGGGAAAAGGGCGTTAATGCGTCCTATACCTAATCCTCCTGTTCTTCAGTCCTTGTAACCCGAACAGGGAATGCAAAGCACTTTCCCCCCCTTTAATCGGGCATTACGTTCGACCACCATCTCCCCACACTGATCGCAGACTACCGATTCAAACGTGTGTGCGGGTTCGTTCAACTCCTTGGTGAAAATTTCTCCGATATTGAGAAGATGCTCATCAGGCGTGTTGGAGACCATTTCCACTAGCGGGTCGGCAACCTCTGCTGGGACCTGTGAAGCAGGGATTCCGGACTTGCGTTGCTCCATGAACTCGGACTGCTTGCTCTTCATCATGGCTTCTGCTTTTGCAACCACTCGTATCGCCCGTTTGGTCTTCTTATCAACCAAGGTCAATCCCCACTTTCCGTAGCCTAAGCGTTTGATATTTCCCTTGC
>JASJBY010000148.1 GCA_030066245.1 Gammaproteobacteria bacterium | reverse complement strand
GCCGTCGAGCCTACAGGGAGGTATTCACGGCGTGTCCCGGCGGCTCGTGCCGGTACGGCCCCCACCGCGTATGCTTAACCGGATGCGTGGGACTGCTGTACGGAGGCAGCCTGACGGGGGTGGTGGCCTGCCTCAGCGGATTCGTCGGTTTGCGGGCCACCAATGAACCGGCAGCAAGTCCCGGTATCGCATCAGCGCTCGGCGCCCATCGCGGTCGCCCGCGCGAGGGCGGCACTGGCCTCAGCTTCGAGTCGCGCTTCGTCCCGGTCTGCGGCGACCTGCGGCCAGCCGCAGGCATGGCGCTGGACCAGCGTCGCGAGGAAATTGATGTGGTCGGGTTGGTCGTTCAGGCACGGAATGTAGTGGTAATCCTTACCGCCTGCCTGGAGAAAAAAATCCCGGTTCTGCTCGCCAATCTCTTCCAGGGTCTCCAGGCAGTCCGCGGCGAAGCCGGGACAGATCACGTCGACGCTTTTTACTCCCGTCTGTCCCCACTCTTTCAGCAAGTGGTCAGTGTAGGGAGTCAGCCACTCCTCGCGCCCGACTCGGGACTGGAAAGACACCGCCCACTCCTCCGGTTGCAGGTGCAGATCTTCAGCCAACAGACGCGCGGTTTTCTGACACTGGCAATGGTAGGGATCGCCGTTCAGCAGATAACGGCGGGGGACGCCATGAAACGAAAACAGTAACCTCTTTGACCGGGACCGTCCGGACCAGCTGCGACGGATGCTGTTCGAGATAGCGGCCACGTACTCCCGCTCGTCGTGGTATTGATTGATGAATCTGAGCTCGGGGATCCAGCGCCAGGTGCTGAGTTCACGGGTCACGGCATCGAACACCGAGCCGCTCGTGGTTGCCGAGTACTGGGGGTAGAGTGGCAGCACCAGCAGCCGCCGACAGCCGCCCGTGCGCAGGGCGCCGAGAGCTTCACCGATGGCCGGGCGCCCATAGCTCATGCCGAGTTCCACCTGGGCACCACTCGGAATTCGCTGTTCGAGGGCTGCCTGGAGTGCCTTGACCTGATGTCGAGAGTTGACGAGCAGGGGCGAGCCCTGGTCGGTCCAGACCTGGCGATAAGCCGCGGCCGACCGATAGGGCCTGACCCGCAGGATGATGCCATGCAGGATCAGCCACCACAGCCAGCGCGGCGTTTCGACCACACGTGGGTCCCAGAGAAACTCTGCCAGATACCGTCGTACCGCCTTGGGCGTTGGCTCATCCGGCGTGCCGAGATTGACCAGCAGGATCCCGAGATGCTCGGGGCTGTCGTGGCGATAGTCAGGTTCTCCCCGATATTTCACTTGATCTTCTCCCCGCCGGACAGGCACATGTGCGTCGGACCGCTCGCTGACCAACAGGGTACTGAGGCCCGCCGGCGTATCGATGGCCCGACAGTATACCTACAATGCCCCTGTCCCGGCCTGCCGGCCATTTTGTGGGAATTCCAGGCGTAGAGTGTCTGCAGTCACTCCGGAGGTCAGAAGATGAGTGCATCACAGACGGAACTGCTCGGTGTCTTCCTGGACCGGGACAGCGTCGACCGCGGAGATCTGGACTTGTCGGTGCTGCGTCTCGCTCTCCCCAAATGGCGGTTGTTCGATACCGCCGACTCAGCTGGTGCAGCCGCACGACTGGCAGGCGCAACGGTCGTGGTCAGCAACAAGGTGCCGCTGGACGAGGCAGTGCTCGCCACAACGCCCGAAATCAAGCTTATCTGCGTTGCCGCTACGGGCACTAACAACGTGGATCTGAAGGCAGCGTCCCGTTTGGATATAACGGTCTGCAACGTACGCGCCTACGCGACGTCGTCGGTGGTGCAACATGTCTTCAGCCTGATTCTCGCGCTGACCACGCGACTGGACGACTATCGGCGTGCGGTGCGGGATGGGCGTTGGCACCGCAGTCCGCACTTCTGTCTGCTGGACTACCCGATCCGGGAACTGGCGGGGCGCCGACTGGGTATCGTCGGCTATGGCGAACTCGGGCAGGGCGTCGCCCGGGTCGCTGAGTCCTTCGGTTTGGAGGTGCTGCTGGCCAGGCGGCCAGGCGGTAACGACACCAGGGCGGGACGTGTGCCGATACCGGAGCTGTTGTCCCAGGTCGATCTGCTCAGCCTGCATTGTCCCCTCACGCCCGAGACTCAGGGGTTGATTGGCGCCGAAGAGCTTCGCCTCATGCGCCGCAACGCGCTGCTGATCAACACCGCTCGGGGCGGCATCGTGGATGAGCACGCCTTGGCCGCAGCTTTGCGGGAAGGCCGGCTCGGCGGGGCAGGCGTGGACGTCCTCGTCCGCGAGCCTCCCACGGCGGGCAGCCCCCTGCTTGAGCCGGACATTCCGAATCTCATCGTCACTCCCCACGTGGCCTGGGCGAGCCGGGAGTCGCGCCAGCGACTGCTGGACGAGGTGGGCCGTAACATAGAAGCGTTTCTGGCGGGGACGCCCCGGAATGTGGTGGTTTGAAGAGGGGGTAATAGTGAGCAGTGAGTAGTGAGTAGTGAATGGTGAATGGTGACTGGTGAAGCGTGACTCGTGACCCGTAAACCGTAGGACGGAGCGAAAGCCGCGTTAACCTCTCCGCCCGATACAGAGCGAACTGAGGCATCGGTCGGAACCTGGCTATGCTCTATAGCGCTTCACGCTTCACGCTTCACGATCCACGCTTCACTCATTACCTTCCAAGACTGCACTCGCCACGGCTGCCGTACAGGGTGTTGGGCCGTGGCGCTTTAGCCGGGCGGCCACATCGTGAGCCAGACGTTGTGAAGCATCCAGCTGAATGGAGTGGGTTTGGTCTTCGTACCAAACCACATCCAGGCCGGGCTCCCGACCTTGCTGAAGCACCGGCAGCACGCCGTCGTTATCGATAACGGTGTCCTTGCCAGTCAGGATCAGCTGTAAGGGAAACCGGTCCGCAGGCTGTGTTCGCCCTCGCTCATTGTACGCGGCCTCAGCTGACTGCCATGTAAATAACTGCGCACAAGAGTCGAGCTTAGTGGCGCAGGGCGCCATCCTCCAGCAAATAGTTCTCGATCAATTCAAAACGACGCGTATGCACAGACCCTGAGGAATCCATGAACGGATGACCAAACTCGCTAACGCGTTCGACGGTCGCGCCACGCAACTCCGCTGACTCCGCAAGCTCTCTGGAAGCGTCCGGAGATACTACATGATCGCTTCCACCCATAATGAAGAGGAAGTTCGAGCAATCGGCAGGCAGCTTCAGTACCGGATCGTAGTCGGTCGGGCACCCGTAGTCCGAAAGCCGACTCGGACTGGAGTCGATGACAACCTTGTCTACGCCTGCGCTCGCTACCAGTGCATTTAAGATAATGATTCCGCCGAGGGAGATCGCATAGACAAATCGCCTGTTGGGGGTCAGCGCATTCAGGTGAGTCAAGATCTCCTGGTAGTCACTGACAATTGCTTTGAGACGGCGTTTCCCTTCAGATCTGCCGTACCCACGAAAGTCGAAGATAAACACGTCATATCCAGCAATCGAGTAGTTCTTGAACTCGGACAGTATCTGGTCCGCCAGGATGGCATTACCCTGGACCACCAGAAGATAACCCTTCGGAGCGGCAGGCTTGCTTAGCGCTGCACCTAGCTTGTAGCCCCGAAGGATACGGCCATCGCGCGTACGGATTGATATATCTTCGACCCCGCTTAGCCCCAGCAGTCGGTCTTTGTCAGGGCGTCCCGCCATGGAACTCCAGAGCCAGAACAAGACTGGCTCCTTGACGCCACAGAAGCTCTCTTCCAGTCGGCTATCGTCTTGGTCTGCCAAGGTAGACTCGACTACGGCAAACAACAAGGAAATGAAAAGAACCTTTCTCATGTCGGGCAGGGACCGTTTGCCCGCCGCGGCCTTGTCACATACCCCGTGAATAGTGAGCGGTGACGGGTGACTCGAGAAGCGTGGAGGGAGCACCGAGATGTCTGGCGCCCCGACTTTTCCGCCCGTCCAAGACTCTCTGTATGCGGATAATGTCGGGCAAGCGTTTCTATGATCAATTACATTGCACCAACGAGGACCCTGTCTTCGTTCTTCACCATTAACTCTTCGCTACTCACTGCTCACCAGTCACCGCTCACTATTCCCTATATTCCTCCAATATACTCCGCTGCCTGGCGGATGGTGTCCACATCGCCGGCTCCGTGAGCCGTGGCCTCGCTCAGATGGCGCCGCCAGGCTTTTGCACCGGGTACCCCATGGAACAGGCCCAGCATGTGACGTGTCAGGCGGTGTAGCGGGAGGCCATGACTCAACTCGCGTTGTACGTAGGGCAAGTAGTTGTTCAGGACCTCTGAACGGCTGGGTGGAGGCCCCCCGGCGCCGAAGATGAGCTGGTCCGCCGGCGCCAGCAGATAGGGGTTGTGATAGGCCTCACGGCCGATCATCACCCCATCGACGTGGTTGAGTTGCGCGCGAGCCTGATCCAGGGTATTCAAGCCGCCGTTCAGGATGATCTCCAGCTTCGGGAAGTCCTGCTTGAGTCGGTAGACCACGTCGTAACGCAGGGGCGGCACTGTTCGATTCGCTCTCGGACTCAGCCCCTTCAGCCAGGCTTTGCGAGCATGGACAATAAAGGTGCTGCATCCGGCTGCCGAAACACGGGCAACAAATGCGGCAAGCTCCTCGTAGGAGTCACGCCGGTCGATGCCGATGCGCGTCTTTACAGTAACCGGGATGGTGACGGCGTCTCGCATGGCGGCCACGCAGTGCGCTACGGTGTGCGGGGTCGCCATGAGGCAGGCGCCGAACGCGCCTGACTGCACGCGATTGCTGGGGCAGCCCACGTTGATGTTGACCTCGTCGAAACCGCGTTCCTCAACCATGCGCGCACACTGGGCCATAGCCGCCGGGTCGTTGCCACCGAGCTGGCAAGCCAGGGGGCGTTCCGTGGCGTCGTAGGTCAGAAGCTTGTCCCTGTCGCCGAACTGCAGAGCGGCCGTCGTCACCATCTCCGTGTACAGAAGCACGCGTCGGGAAATCAGCCGAAGCAAATAACGGTCGTGCCGATCCGTACAGTCCATCATAGGCGCGATGCATAGACGTCTGTCCATGAATTTCCGTTCAACCCACGCTCTTGTTCGTTCCCGATAGGATTGACCCGAAATCCGCTACAGCCGGCGCGGCGCAGCATCCGTGATAGGTTAAGCGTACGCGGCGGGGGCCGTACCGGCATGAGCTGCCGGGACACGCCGTGAATACCTCCCTGTAGGCTCGACGGCCGCTATCCCTGCGGCCGACGGTCACGGCCACTCATGCCGGTGCGGCCCGAACTGAACACCAATGCGCGGCGCGGGCGGAGCGGCGTAGCTGAAGCGATTTTGCGGAGCCGGCGCCCTGGTTGGGCCATGCGTCGTCTGCGCTGACATGGGTGACCGAGAACGCGGAGCGGCCGCGTGGACGTACCAGGCCGACCCGGAGTTCAGGCCCACGTCCAGGGCATGGTTCAAAAAGCGCGACGAATCGCCTATTCTTGACCCCTGCCCGCTTCACAGGAATTCCGCAATGGTAGACATCCTGAAAGTCATCGCCGTGCTCGTCGCGCTCATTTACCTGAACACCAAGGCCAAGTCGCGGGTGTCCAGCACGAACTATAGAATCATGAACGCCGGGCTTTCGCTGCTCATGTTCGCGGCCATACTGGATTTTACCGACGGGATCCGCGCGTTGGATCAGGTGCCTGTCATCGGCCAGCGGGCGCCGTTCCACGATGTGCTCGAGGACCAGGTCGGCGACATGCCGGGATTTGCGCTCTTTGCCCTGGGCGCGTTTCGCGAGATCATGGGCTCCGAACCCGTTGCCAAGCTGACCAGCGGCGCTCTTTTCAACGCTCCGCGCATGGCCCTGAGTTCTTTGCTGGGTAGCAAATCGTAGCGGTAACCACGGCGTCGGCAAGCGCAATGCGGGCTTCGCCGACGATCGGCTTCGCGACACCTCGATGGCTGGCACGATAATTCAGCTCGAAGGTTCCACCGCAGCGTCCATAGTGACGCAGGGCGATGGCAGTGTCAGGGTCGCCTTCGGCCCAGCGATGATCGTCAAGTCCGAGGGCATACCCCAGGTCGATGCGAGCACCCTGTGGACCCAGTCCGGAAACCTGATTATCGGCGAGGCGGATATCCAGGGCAAAAGCCCGGAGCTGCCGGCGCTGCTCGCCGGCGGCAGCATGGAAACGGCAGGCCTGAAATATGTGGATATGTCCCCCATCCCGTTGGATACTCCCGGCTACGCCCAGCTCAGAATCGCCTTCGAGGGAGGTGCTGAGATGACCATTACCGGCACTGGCGCAAGACTTGAGCTGGAGGGTATGCCGAAGTACGTCAAACACATCGAGGAGACCCAGCCGCCAGGGTAATGGGAGCGGCCCGCCGAGACCCTTGCCATCCCTGATTAGACCGGTTCGCGGGACACTACGGAAACTGGGGCAAGCAGGTTGGTCCGTGCGGCCCGACTCTTTCTCCGCGCCAGGCGAGGGCCTACAATTCCGGCCTTACTCTCGCTGAGTCACGTAAGCCCGGTGCCTGATGCCCTTCCGGTCCGCGCCTCAGTCTGTCCAGCACAACGTTCCGTCGCCATTCACCAGTCACTACCACCCACGGATCACTCTAGCCATGTCGGGTAATACTCTTGGCAATCTTTTCACGGTCACCAGCTACGGGGAAAGCCACGGGCCTGCTCTGGGCGGCGTCGTCGACGGGTGTCCTCCCGGACTCGAGCTGACAGATGAGCTTCTGCAGCGGGATCTGGACCGGCGCCGGCCCGGCAAGACCCGCCACACGACCCAGCGCCGGGAGCCGGACCGGGTGCGGATCCTGTCCGGTGTCTTCGAAGGACGCACCACCGGCACGCCGATCGGTCTGGTTATCGAGAACGTTGACCAGCGTTCCAAGGACTATGGCAATATCAAGGACTTGTTTCGACCCGGCCACGCCGACTACACCTACCGACAGAAGTATGGCGTGCGGGATTATCGGGGCGGGGGCCGTTCCTCAGCGCGGGAGACGGCCGTCCGGGTCGCTGCCGGCGGTATCGCCAAGGCCTATCTGAGTCAGCGTTACGGCATACAGGTCCGCGGCTACGTGGCGCAACTGGGTCCGATTCGACCAGGCCGTCTCGACTGGGCGGAGGTGGAGCGCAACCCCTTCTTTTTCCCGGATCCGGACAAGGTGCCCGAGCTCGAGGCGTACATGGACGCCTTGCGCAAGGAAGGAAACTCGATTGGAGCGCGGGTGACCGTGCTGGCTACAGGCGTGCCCCCCGGGCTTGGCGAGCCGATCTTCGACCGCCTGGACGCCGACATTGCCAAGGCCCTCATGTCCATCAACGCGGTAAAGGGCGTGGAGATCGGGGCGGGCTTCGCCAGCGTCGAGCAGAAGGGTACCGAGCACAGGGACGAGATTTCGCCAACCGGCTTTCTGAGCAATAGCGCGGGCGGGATCCTGGGCGGTATTTCGTCCGGGCAGGACATCGTCGCAAGCCTGGCGTTGAAACCCACCTCCAGTATCCGCCTGCCGGGTCGCACGGTGGACGTCAACGGCGATAGCGCGGAGGTGGTCACTCATGGCCGACACGACCCTTGTGTCGGCATCCGGGCCACGCCGATTGCCGAGGCGATGCTGGCCATCGTGCTCATGGACCATGCACTGCGCCATCGAGCCCAGAATCTCGACGTGGATTCGGGCACGCCCCGCATACCGGCGAGTCCATGATGCAGCCGAGCCCGTCGCCTGTGCCCTACTGGCGGCTTTCCGGGTTCTATCTGTTCTATTTCGCGACCCTGGGCGTGCTCATCCCCTACTGGGGTCTGTACCTCAAGTCCCTGGGCTTCAACGCCGCGTCTATCGGCGAACTCATGGCGATCATCATGGCGACGAAGATCGTCGCACCGAACGTGTGGGCCTGGATCGCGGACCATCGGGGCCATCGGATGGCCATCGTGCGGCTGGCGTCCCTGCTCGCCTTACTGGCTTTCGCGGGGGTGTTCCTGGGAGACGGCTACTGGTGGCTCGCCGCCGTCATGTCTGTGTTCAGCTTTTTCTGGAACGCGGCCCTGCCTCAGTTTGAGGCCACCACGCTCACCCATTTGGGCGAGAAGTCCCATCGATACACAAGTATTCGCATCTGGGGCTCCATCGGCTTCATCGTCGCCGTGGTCGTTCTCGGTCC
>JASJBY010000147.1 GCA_030066245.1 Gammaproteobacteria bacterium | reverse complement strand
CCACCCGGGGCCCCACCAGGCGTGAGCGGTTGGCACGGACAACGCAGCCGCGCCGACCATGGCGGCGACAGCTACGGCGCGGGGAATGTAAAGTCTCTTCATTGGCTTCTCCTTTATCCGTAGGTTCTGAGGTTCTATCAGCACGCCGGCTGGTATTAGAATCCGGGCTTTAATGCCGGCAGGCACGTGGAGTCGGGTTCCCGTCCAGGCTGACTTCCGGTACAGACCCGTCAATCATTGCTACAGACCGACGTAACTTAGTGGTTGATGGGACAACACGCAGCGCCCGTTTGCTCCCGTCGTCGGTGCCCCCGACTGCCTGCACCGCCGACCCATGGTCACAAGGAGCGGGCCGGGAGGGCAGTCCGGGGTGAGCGGCGGGGATATCGTCTTGAAAAGGACTTTACAGCGACCTGTCTGAAGGGTTACTCGCGGAGGTATATATGCCTTTGTCGTTCAGTCGCACCATCGTACTCTGCTTCACCCTGGCGGCAATCCTGGCTCCGCCGTTCGCCGCAGGCAACATACCCAGTGACCTGCCGGACCCCTGGGACGATACCAAGATCGGTTTCAGCTTCGTCGACCAGCGAGTCAACAACGAGGCATGTCGGCAATCGGAGAGCCGCTACCTTTCCTGTATCTCAGCGTTGGACGCCGTGCTTGCCCAGGCGCCCCGCCGCCTTCACCTCACGCACGCGGCGTGGCAACCCGGCACACGGAGCACCGCCCGGCCCGTCGCGCGCTTCGGCACGCTCGTGATCGCGGAGGATACCGCTCGCGACGCCAGACAAGTGCGCAACGCCCTCGATAATATCAAGGCTCGCAGGCAGCGGATCCTGGACTGGCAGGGCGAGTACCGGCGCGGACGGGGCAATGGCAGCGACTTCGACGGGGCCCTGGCGTGGATCCTGTTGCATGTGGTGGAGCCTGACCGGGCGAGGCAATACGCGGCGGCTGCCATCAACGGATACATTAGCGTCGACGACGCGCATGCGCGCATCTTTCCTGCGCCGATTTTCTCGCGCGCCGCCCGAGGCGGCAGCGGCAACTCCGAGACCGGCGGCAATATGCGGGGAGACGGCAGGCACTACACCGGCGTCGGGGTGGCGGTGCAACGGGTCGCCGACGCCATCGTCGTCACCGGCGTGGTCCCAGACGGTCCGGCCTCCCGCGCCGGTATCCGCGTGGGCGACGTGATATTGTCCGTTGGCGGCAAGCCGGTTGGCGAGCAGCCTCTCGCCCAGGTGGTGACCCGCCTCAGAGGTCCGGCAGACAGCGCCGTTGGGCTCGCAGTGCAAAGCCAGGGGGCGTTGAGGAAAGTAACCGTGCGTCGCGACGCCGTGGAGATCAAGAACGTCGTCTCCAAAGTTATCGAGGAAGCTGGCTACCATTGGGGTTACCTCAGCCTACGCAGTTTCACTGCGCCCACGACCTGCTCTGAGGCGCGCCGGGAACTCAATGCGCTCTTGCAGTCGGACGTGGACGGCCTGCTGCTCGATTTGCGCGACAACATGGGAGGGCTCATCGACCAGGCGGTGTGCATCGCGGACCTGTTCCTGGGCCCAAACCTCCCGGTCGTTCAGATGCGCAGCCTCGTCAACGAGCGGCGGACGCGCAGCTTTCAAACTCGCTATCCCCCGCTGACCCGCATGCCAATGGTCGGCCTCGCCAACGCCGGAACCGGCAGCGCGTCGGAGGTGCTGCTCGGCGCGTTGCGGGACCATGGCCGGTCGCTGGTGGTCGGCGAGCGAACCTTCGGCAAGGGCACCATGCAAATGATTCGGCCATGGCGGGGCGCGTCCAACGTCATGCAGTTCTACACGGCGGCCGTGATGTATTCGCCGTCCGGGCGGAGCGTGCAGATGCTTGGCATCGAGCCCGACGTGGTGGCCTATGAGCGACCCGAGGGCAGGCCGGCCGGAACGGTGGTACTAAGGGAGGAAGATCTTTTCCCCATGGCACTTCCAGCCGTCTCCGGGTCATCGCCATCCCTCGCCGCCAATCCTCGCGCCGCAGTCGTGCGGCGCTGCGTCTCGTTTACCGGCAACGCCGACAGGCGTTGGAAAGGGACCGGGGCAACGCTGGAAATCAGAGACTATGCCCTCTACGTGGGTCAGGACGCTCTTCGATGTCTGTCCAGACATGGAACGTCGGTCCTGACGGCCCGCCGAGCCTCTGGCGGTCTCGGCGCTGGCGTCCCGTCGCATCGGGCGGCTCCACAGGGCTATTGAGGCCGAGGGCGGCGGTCCAGGAAAGGCTGCCTGCGCAAGGCTGCGCAGCTGCCGACCGCGACCAGGCATGACCATAAACCTCGAAATCGAGGCCTTGCTTCGGGCACTGCCTGAAAACCTGGCCGAACGCAGCCGGGCAATCTCGGAAACGCCGGGAAGGCCAGGCGGCGAATTTGTCCTGTACTGGATGCACCACGCCGTGCGTGCCCACGAAAACCCTGCCCTGGACGTGGCCTTGTCCCTCGGCAACGCCAGTCGCTTGCCGGTGGTTGTTTACCAGGGGCTGGGCGGCCAGCATGTCTACAACAGCGACCGGCACCACACCTTCATCCTGCAGGGTGCGCGCGAGACTCACGCAGATTTGCGCAGACTCGGCGTGTGCGCGCTGTTTCATCTGGACCCCGGCGGGCGCGGATCCTCGCCGCTGCGTGAGCTCATCAGCCGTGCCGCGGTGGTCATCTGCGAAGATTACCCTGCACCACCCTTTCCGACTTGGACCCGGGCGCTGATGGCTGACTCGGCGGTTGCCGTGCTGGCGGTGGATTGCGCCTGCATCGTGCCCATGCGGCGACAACCGCGCCGCTTCGATCGGGCTTACGCGTTTCGCCGCCACAACCAGGCCGAGTACAGACGGCGGGTAGCGCTGCCCTGGCCGCGGGTCGAGCCGGCCGTTCCCGCCTTTCGAGGACGCCTCGGGTTCGCTCCCCTGGATCTCGCGGCCAGCGACATCGCCGCCCTGTGCGCCAGCTGCGCCATCGACCATGGCGTCCCACCAGTAGCGCACACGCCAGGCGGTACATCGGCAGGCTACCGGCGCTGGCGACAGTTCCTGGCAGCCGGATTGAAGGGCTACAGGCGAGACCGAAACAATGCGGCGATCCCCTGGCCGCGCGGCGTCAGCCGGATGTCGCCCTATCTGCACCACGGTCAGGTGTCGCCGTTTACTATCGTTCGGGAGGCGGCACAGGCCGGTGGCGATGGCGCTGAGAAGTTCCTGGACGAATTGTTGGTATGGCGGGAGCTGGCTTTTAACTTCTGCTTTCACACACCCGATCCGGAACGGCTGGAGGCGCTCCCGACCTGGGCGCAGCAGACGCTAAGGGCGCACGCCGACGATGCGAGGCCGTTGCTGCTGGACAAGGAAGCGCTGGCCAGGTCCCAAAGCGACGACGCGCTCTGGAACCTGGCGCAGACGTCCCTGCGCATTCACGGTGAGCTGCACAACAACCTGCGCATGACTTGGGCGAAAGCCATTCCCCACTGGCGGCCAGACCCGCAGTCCTCGCTGGACACGTTGATCGAGCTGAACCACCGTTACGCCCTCGACGGCTCCGACCCCAATTCTTACGGCGGCTTGCTCTGGACTTTGGGTTTGTTCGACCGACCGTTCCCCGATTCACCGGTGACGGGTACTCTGCGGAGCCGCTCCACAAAAGCCCATGGCCGACGTCTGGACGTGGCCCGGTATCGCGCCCGCGTGACTCGTCCCGCCAGCGGCGATCCCCTGCGCGCAGCTGTGATCGGCGGCGGGATCTCGGGACTCTCGGCAGCGCGTGCACTCCAGGACCACGGTCACGCGGTGGTGGTGTTCGAGAAAGCCCGTGGCGGGGGCGGACGCGCAGCGACGCGCCGCCACGACGAGCTTGCCTTCGACCATGGCGCGCAACACTTCAGGGCGCGGGATCCGGGTTTTCGCCGGGCCGTCGACGCCTGGCAGGAGCGCGGAGTGGTTGGCGTATGGCCGATGCGGGTGGGCCGGGTGACGAACGGTCTCCTGCAGGCATCACCGGAACAGCGGGAGCGGCTCGTTGGCGTGCCGGGGATGAGTGCGCTGAGCCGCCATCTGGCCACCGACATCACGCTCCGTGCAGGGGGAAAGGTAGCCCCGCCCCAACGAGTGGCTGACCGATGGTGTCTGTTCAGCGAAACCGGTGAGTCTCTAGGCGAGTTTGATGCGGTTATCGTGGCAACCCCGGCACCACAGGCGCACACCTTGCTATCGACGCCGGCCCCGATTCTCGCTGCGCAGGCCGCCAAGGTCAGATTCCAAGCCACCTGGGCCGCCCTGCTTTCCCTGGAGGACAGCCGGCGCCTGCCGTTCAATGCCCTGACATGGGAAAACGATTTTCTAATCTGGGCGGCAGAGAACAGCAGCAAGCCGGGTCGGGACGGTCACACCTGGGTGCTGCATGCTGCGCCCGAATGGAGCCTGCGCCACCTGGAGGACGACCCAGACGAGGTTGCCCGGGAGCTCTGCAGCCGCTTTTGCGCCGTCACCGGGCACGACCCCGATGCCATCGGCTTTCGGGCGGCACACCGCTGGCGTCACGCGCTGGTTCCGGAGCCGCTCGGAGCCGGCGCGTTGTGGGATTCGAACCTAAGCGTGGGGATCTGCGGGGACTGGTGTCATAGCGCCTGCGTCGAAGGAGCCTATCTCAGCGGGCAGGCGGTGGTCGGCCGAATGCTGGGCAGCCTGGCCCATGCGGCCAGCGAAGAAGATGCCGGGGGCGAATGGCCCGGGAGGGACGGCGTCGGATGAAGCCCCCCAAAGTCTGTCGGGTCTGTGGCCGCCGCTTCGCGTGGCGCAAACGGTGGGCCCGCAACTGGGAGCAGGTGCGGTACTGCTCCGATGCCTGCCGACGTCGAGGCCTTCGGGCTGTCGATCGCCAGCTCGAAACCGAGTTGCTCGCGTTTCTGGATAAGCGCGCAGGCGGCCGGAGTATTTGCCCTAGCGAGTTGGCACGTCGCCTGGAGACCGACGACACAAATTGGCGTGATCTACTGGAGCCGATCCGCATGGCGTCCCGACGGCTGTATCACGCGGGTCAGGTGGAAATATTGCAGGGCGGTCGGCCTGTCGACCCGGACACGGCACGTGGTCCGATCCGGTTGCGGCGCGCTTCGTTTGTCCGTGCAACGCCGCGGGAGTGACTCGGCGACTCAGGCACCGGGGCTAGCCCGAGCCGTTTCCCGCGCCCGAAGCCACCGCCTGGTTCGCACTGCTCCTGCTGGTGGGTTATTCCACGCCGAAGTGGGTGGACAAGTAGTCGAGGATCAGGTTACGAGTGGCAATGTCCTGGATTTCGGTCATGCCCTGCTCTTCGACCATCCATTCCAGCGTCTCGTCCCACCCTTCACGGCTCAGGCCTTGCTGCTTGACCAGCATGAGGGAGTGGCATGTGCCACAGGAATAAAATACCTCTTCCCGGCCAGGACCGGGAGGCAGTCCCTGCCAGTCCGACGCCTGACTAGCCCCTTTTTCTTCGCTCTGTCCAGAGCCAGACTGCGCTAGCGGCGAAGACCGAGGCTTGGGCAAGGCAACGGGGTCGTCGCTCAGGGTGCGCAGATAGGTTAGCAGGTCGGCACGGTCCTGAGCCCTGGCGATGCCGGCAAATATCATGCGGGTATCCGGCGCGAGACTTTGTGGATCGCGCAGATACCGGCTCAGCCTTTCGTAGTCCCAGCGGCCGCCCAGCGTCTTAAGCCCGTCACTATAGGCATAACCAGCCTGGGAGCCGACAGGCCGACCGACAACATTCCAAAGGTTGGGTCCCACCGTGTGCTCGACCTCTGGCTTCGACACGTGACAGGCTCGACACTGGAGGAAGAGTTTTTCGCCCCTGGCCGGGTCTGCCGTGGCAAGGCGGTTCGAGACGGTCTCCCATGCCCCTGCGGCTCTGGCATGGTCGACAGCGGCAAGTGCGGCCAGGCCGAGCAGCGCGGAGAGCCAGTTCCGGGTTATTGAGACGGTGCGAGCTGGATTCATGGCATTCGTTCGTGTTCGCTTAGGAATGACCGCGCCCTGACACTTGAATTCCCTGACCCGGGCATGCTGGGCGGAATGGGCCGGCACGGGCCGGCCCATGTCAGACGCGGCAGGGATGCTAAACCACCCTCACCGCGACCCGGTGCATGGAGTTGTTCAGGTATCCCTTCGGATTCCAGGCAATGGCGAAGGGCTGCATGCGCCGCTGCTCGTCGGTCGCACGGGCCCAAACCTCGTAGTAGCCTTTCATGGGAAAAGTGATATCCGCGGAGAAATGCTGCCATGCGTGGGAGTTGCGTGGCCGCCGCAGATTCGCCTTGGTCCAGGTCGCCCCGAAGTCAATGGAAATATCCACCGCGCGGATGGAGCTGTCTCCCGCCCAAGCGTGTCCACGCACCTGCAGCATCGGCTTTGCGGCCTGAAGCTGCAGGCCGCTTTTCGGGTAGGTTATCAGGGACTTCACGGGCATCGCCTCGATGATCCGGAACGCTTCCTTCGGCACTTTCTCTCCCGGCTCTACCGGATATTCAGGTACGCGATAGGATTTTCCAGTCATCTTCGGGCCGTCGTGCACCTGGTCTCGGATCCAGATTCGCGTCAGCCATTTATGGGAGCAAGAGCCTGGCCATCCCGGAATCACCAGACGCAATGGGGCTCCGTTCATGGGGTGGATGGGCGCACCGTTCTGCGCGAACGCGATTAAATTATCCTTGTCCATCGCCTTCGAAATGGGCACGCCGCGCGATATCGGAAGCTTCTTCGGGTCGCCGGACAGATGGGTATCCGCGCCGTAGTGAGCGGTGTAAACGGCGCTGTCCTTCAGGCCGGCAGCCTTGAGGACATCAGCCAGGCGTACCCCGGTCCATTCGGAGCAACCCACGGCGCCCACCGTCCACTGGTTGCCTTTTGCCTTTGGATCGAAGAACGAGCGACCGTTGCCACCGCACTCGAGCTGGAGCTGCAAGGTAACCACATCGAACTTCTTCTTCAGGTCTTCGATTGTCATGGTCATGGGCGATTTGACTTCGCCGTCGACTGTGAGCTTCCAGCCTGCTGCATCAACGTTGGCGGGCGGGACGCCGTTGTTGCGCACGAAGTGACGGCTGGTTGGTGTCACCTGGTCGTCCAGCAGATGGGGCGGACATTCCGCGTTGACAGGGCGGTCGTTGAGAACTGTCAAACCGTCCTTGCCACTGATCCGGAACGGCTCCTCCGCCAGTGCGGCCGGTATGAAGCCGGCAGGCATGTTGCGATGAAAAGGAATGAAGCCCCCGACCATCGCTGCCATGGTGGCGAGTCCAGCGCCCTTCAGAAAGCCTCGGCGGTTCGGGTTTACAACACGACCGAAAACCACACGGTCGGCTTTCTCCGGGTCTTCAGCGTAGAGTTCGAAAACGTCGATTTCCTTCTTGCTCACAGGTCTTTACTCCTAAACAGGTGTTCGGAAATATCGATCACAAACGGCGATACAGCTAGTGTGGGACCCGACCGGGTCAGCCCGTAGCGTATTTCGGATCAGCTATCTAGCGGTCGATTTGGACGTACTTAAGCTTTATACCTTCCCTATCGCGAACATGCCAGAGGTCCACCGCGGAACTGGCTGGCGACCGCGACGGGCGCGAGGTCCTCACGCACGACGCCCAGGTTGGCGTCCGTGTTCGGTTGAGCGTTCGCGACGGGTGCCGTACCGACACGGCCCTGACCGAACATCATTGCCCCGGGCGAGGGGCGGCTTGCGCGCTCTGCAGGACGAGACCTGAAAGCTTCGCACGAAAGCGAAGCAACTGCTGGCCCTCCAAGGCGCGCATCCGTGATCGGTTAAGCATTTGCGGTGGGGGCCGTACCGGCACGAGCCGCCGGGACACGCCGTGAATACCTCCCTGCAGGCTCGACGGCCGCTATCCCTGCGGCCGACGGTCCCGGCCACTCATGCCGGTACAGCCCTAACCGAACACCAATGCGCCACGCTGTCCGGTTTGGTGATGGAGAAGGGGGAGCCGGCCGGTCGGGCAGAGGTGAAGCTGGTGGACGCCGATACGCCTGTTTCGAAAGTACGCTGAATCTCAACGGACACTCCTGCAGGGCGTTCCTCGACAAAGTTTAAGTCGAGCGACCCGACGGTTCGCCGCGTTTCGGTTGGGTGACGGCGCCCACGAGCGTCGAGCTAACCGGCCTGGTCACGCTGATCACCCGTTCACCGTCCATACCATCCGTGATCGGTGAAGCATAGG
>JASJBY010000146.1 GCA_030066245.1 Gammaproteobacteria bacterium | reverse complement strand
TGGTTACCTGCAGGAATACACCGCTGTTGGGTCCGCCCTTGTAGGCCTGTCCGGTCGAATGCAGGAAGCGGGGGCCATACCCCAGGCAGGTGGCCACTTTGCGTTGGTCGCGTACTCGCCGGCGTATGTCCTGCAATTCCTCATCGTGATCGTCATTGCGGTTCAGGTAGGCGAGCAACGCGAAATAGTCATGCTGTTCCAGGCGGCCCAAATGTGCCTTCAGGTAGTCGCCGACAGAGGCCCCTTCGCCCGCGAGCGATGTCAGCTCTGCCGCGTTGCGCGGGTCCGCGAACAGTCGGATGCCGTTGTTCTGGGCGAGAGGAGGGTGCTCGGGCAGATTCCCGGTTGCCTCGTACTCCCCCGTGAGCTTGCGCGTGACCACCTTACTGGCCTCCACGTCGGGCTGGTTGAAAGCGTTTATTCCCAGAATGGAGCCTGCGACGGCCGTGGCCACCTCCCAACGGAAGAACTCCTGGCCGAGGTTGTAGCGATCCGGCACGCTGATGCGTATCACCGGCTGGCCCGCTTTCTCGAGACGCGTAACGGCCTCATCCTGAGCGGTGTCGGCGGCCGCCGTGAGCCTGAGGTGAACGAATACGCGGTCGTCGGCATAGGCTTCGGGTGGCCCGAGCTGCTCCCCATCCACCGGGATCAGGCCCTTGCCTTCCTTGCCCGTGGATTCCGCCAGCAACTGCTCCAGCCACGCGCCCAGGCTGGCGATGCCGGGCGAAGCGATGATGGTCACTTTGTCTCGGCCCTGGAGCGCCGCCGTGCCCAGGATAGCCCCCAGAACGACTCCGGGGTTTTCCCGGGCCGGCACGCAGGCCGCGCAGGCTTCGACCATTTCAGCCGTCTGCTCGAGAAAGTGGCGCAGATCGATGCCGATGGCGCCGGCAGGCACCATGCCGAAATTAGACAGTGCCGAGTAGCGTCCGCCGATGCCGGGTTTCCCGTAGAAGATACGTCGGAAGCCGTCGCCTTCGGCCACGTGCTGCAGCTTGGAGCCTGGATCCGTGATCGCCGCAAAATGCTTGGGCGCCAGCTCGGGGCCCACTGCTTCACTTGCCCGGGTGAAGAAGTACTGCTTCAGGACATTGGGCTCGAGGGTGCTTCCCGACTTGCTGGACACGATGAAGAGCGTGTGGGCGTAGTCGATCTGGTCCTCGACCGTCTTGATCTGGGCAGGGTCCGTGGAGTCCAGGACATGCAGGTCGGGATGGTTCTCCAGCGCTCCGAATGTATGACGCAGCACTTCGGGGGCTAGGCTGGAGCCTCCCATGCCCAACAGCACGGCGTCCTTGAAATACTTCCCCTCTACCTCTTGCACCACACGGCTGAGTTTGCCGAGGTGCTCGGACTGCTCCTCGGTCACTTCAAGCCAGTCCAGCCATTTGCTTTCGTCAGAGTTCGTCCACAGGCTCGGGTCGCGCGCCCAGAGGCGCCGCACCTTGTCATTCGACTGCCAGTCCTCCAGCGCCGCCTGCAGCGCCTCCTGCAGCTGCGGCGGGAGGGTATACCGTTGGCGGTCGATGTTGGCGGCCACCGCTGCGGTTCTCGCCTTGTCCACCACGTTGATCAACTTGTCGAAGGCATCAACGAAGATCTGGACGCCCTCAGCGAGCAGCTCGTCGGTGACCCGGTCGATGGGAATGTCGAGCTGCGACAGGCTGTCCATCACATCCTGAGCGGCTTCCAGATCCTCCTCCAGGCTGGGCCTTGCGTTGCCGTGGTCACGGAAGGCGTCCAGCGTGGCCGGCGGAACCGTGTTCACCGTGTCCGGTCCGACCAGCTCGTTCATGTAAAGGACATCGCTGTACGCGGGGTTTTTGGTGCCGGTGCTGGCCCAGAGCAGGCGCTGTGCCTTCGCCCCTGTGGCGAGAAGCGCAGCCCAGCGCTCGCCCCTGAACAGCTCCTTGTAGCGCTGGTAGGTCAGCTTGGCGTTGGCGATGGCCACTTTGCCGCGGAGACTCCGCAGCAGCATGCGCTCGGGCGCATCCGCACTCGCGGCCAGGCGTTCCTCGAGAAGGTTATCCACGGCGGTGTCAATACGGCTGATAAAGAAGCTGGCTACACTGGCCACCTTGCTTGGATCGCCGCCCGCTGCCGCCAGCGACTCCAGGCCCCTGATATAGGCCTCGACGACTTGCTCGTAGGCCTGCGTCGAGAAGAGCAGGGTCACGTTGATATTGATGCCTTCGCCGAGCAGCGTCTCGATGGCGGGGATGCCGGCAGCGGTTGCCGGGACCTTGATCATCAGATTGGGCCGGTCAACCGCCTTCCAGAGGCGGTGCGCTTCTTCGCAGGTTGCCCGGGTCTCATGTGCCAGGCCCGGGGAAACCTCCAGGCTGACATAGCCGTCCCGGCGAGCGCTGGCTTCATACACGGGTGCCAGGACATCGGCGGCCTGACGCACGTCATCGATGGCCAGCTGCTCGTAGATATCGGCGGCCGACCCTTGCCCATCGGCGGCGTTCTCGATGGCGCTCGCGTAGTCGGTGCTGCCACCGATCGCCTTCTCGAAAATGGCCGGGTTGGAGGTGACGCCCACGATGCCGTCTTCCTTGATCAGGCGGGTCAACTCGCCGCTGGTGAGGAGGTTGCGTCGAATATAGTCCAGCCAAACGGATTGCCCGTAGTTCCCAATGGAGCGCAGGGGATTCATGGCTCTCTCCTCCAGTCGCGGAGCAAAGTGACTCGTTAGTTCCCGCGGCGACGTGTGACAGAACGGTTGCTTCGAGGGTGGGATGCGGGATACGCAACCGTTCCGGAATGGACACGCCTACCGCAATCGGGATATCGGTAGCCGCCAGGCGCATAACATGCTGCCCCGCTACCGCCACTTCCTGACAGTATCAAAACGCTACTGCGGGAGGCAGTCTGCGCGCCAACCGGATCGTCCCGACCTTTGCCAGAATCGTCCCGGTCGGCGTGGGGAAGTGCGAGTCCCGCTCCAACAGCACGGACGGTGTTGACGTTGCAGCACCCGGGGGGTGGCAGGGTGGCGACACACCGAGTAGTCTGGTCGTCCGGATGTCTCGGTAACGGTCACTTGGGGTAGGGCGGCGTGAAGGTTCTGTCGGGCGATGTTGGAGGGACGAAGACCCGGCTGGCAGTCTTCGACGTACAGCATCAGGGCGTCAGGGCCCTGGCGGAAGAGACCTACCCCAGCGGTCAGTACGACTCCCTGGAGGCGGTGGTCCGGGAGTTCCTGCGTGGCCGCTCGCTGGATTTTGCGTGTGCCGCCTTCGGCATCGCTGGACCCGTACGTGGCGCCCGGGTACAGACCACCAACCTGCCCTGGTTGATTGATGCCGCGCACCTGGCGTCGGAGCTCGGACTTGAACGGGCCTACCTGCTGAACGATCTCGAGGCCAACGCATGGGGCATCGACGCTTTGTCGGAGGAAGATTTTTTCGTACTCAGTCCGGGCCGTCCAGGATATGGTGGCAACATGTCCGTGATTTCCGCCGGCACGGGGCTGGGTCAGGCCGGACTGTACTGGGACGGCGAGCGGCATAGACCTTTCGCTTCCGAGGGCGGACACTCGAGCTTCAGCCCCGGCGACGAAAGAGAGGTGGCGCTGCTTCGCTTTCTGTCGGAACGCTTTGGCTACGTGAGCTGGGAGCGCGTCTTGTCCGGGCCGGGGCTGGCCAACGTTCACGAATTCCTGACCGAGTTTCGCAGTAGCGATATTCCGGAATGGCTGGCAGCCGAGATGGCGCAGGGCGATCGGTCGGCGGCCATCTCCAGAGCAGCCCTCGCGGAACGGGATCCCGTCTGTGTGGAAGCCCTGGAACTGTTCGTACACCTGTACGGCGTGGAGGCGGGAAATCACGCGTTAAAGATTATGGCCACCGGCGGTGTTTACCTGGGCGGCGGCATTGCCCCCAAGATTCTGGAAAAGCTCAAGGGACCGCTGTTCATGGAAGGCTTTCTGAACAAGGGGCAAATGCGGTCATTGCTGGAAGCCATGCCGGTCCAAGTAATTCTTAACGACCGGACGGCACTGTATGGCCCGGCCCTGTACGTAGACGCTCTCGGCGTCTGAGCCTGGCGTCCCAGATGCCGCCGCAGGGAGCGGGAACTGTCCCCCGGCGAGAGCAAGGGCCATGGCCCCATCGGGTGCGCGAAACGTCTGTCTACTGTAGGGCGGAAGCCCCGCAGGGGCGTTCCGCCAGCTATCCCTCAGCTGAGGCACGGACTGAGGCATCCCGTTAAGGATTCAAGGCGCGGGTCGGGCCGGCACGAGGGGCCGAGACACGCCGTGAATACGTCCCTGTAGGCTCGACGGCCGCTATCCCTGCGGCCGACGGTCCCGGCCCCTCGTACCGGTCCGCCTTTAAGCGAGAACCAATGCGGACTGTGGGCCCACGGAGCGCTCAAACGCCCTACAGGCTCTTGCCGGGTGCAGGTGATGCTCTGATGAGCCCGGATGGAGCGAAAGCGGAATCCGGGGATCGTGTTATTGCCGCTGTTGCCGAATGCAGGCAACGGTCTGATGGGCAATCTCCAGCTCTTCGTTGGTTGGAACGACCAGCAGGGTTACGGCGCTGCCTTCGTCATGGAAGTCGAAAGCCTCGGACAATCGGCGATTGTTCTTCTTTTCGCTGCAACGTATGCCGAGGCCGGTCAGGCCCTCGCAGGTGCGTTGCCGAATCCAGGGGTCATTTTCGCCCACTCCGGCAGTGAACACGATGGCGTCCACGCGCCCGAGAACCGCGTAATAGGCGCCGATATACTTTTTTAGCCGGTAGCAGTACATGTCCAGGGCGAGACGTGCCTGATCACTGCCGGCGCGGGCGAGATCGTGTATCTCCCGCATGTCATTCTTCCCGCATACGCCCTTGAGGCCGCTATCGCGATTGAGAATGTCCTCGATCTCGTCGAAAGATTTGTCCGTTTCCCTGGCCAGGTAGAAATGGATGGCCGGATCCAGATCCCCGCACCGGGTGCCCATAACCAGCCCCTCCAGCGGTGTCATGCCCATGGAGGTATCGATGCTCCTGCCCCCCTCGATTGCGGCAGCGCTGGCACCGTTGCCCAGGTGCAGCGTGATCAGCTTAAGCTCTTCCAATGGCTTTCCCAAATAGGCCGCGGCTTGTTCTGCCACGTAAGCGTGGGAGGTGCCGTGGAAGCCATAGCGCCGCGCCCGATGCTCCGAGTAAAGGGACTCGGGGATGGCATAGCGGTAGGCATGGCGGGGCATGGACTGGTGGAATGCCGTGTCGAAGACCGCAACCTGAGGCACGCCGGGAGAGACCTTCAGTGCCACCTCGATTCCCATGGAATTGGCTGGGTTGTGCAGTGGAGCCAGCGGGCTCATCTCGCGGATTCGGTCGATGACCTCAGCATCCACCAGGGTCGGCGCCTGGAAGAAATCGCCTCCATGCACCACCCGGTGTCCGATACCGAAAAGCTCTGACATGTCCTTCAGCGCGCCCGATTCGCGCATGACCAGCGCGATGCGCGCCAGCCCCTGTTCATGATTCTCAATGAGCAGCGTCTGCGTCGTCGCCTCCATGTCTCCGTTCGCATTGCGCACTTGGTGGGTATGCACCGCCTGCGGATCACCGATCCGCTCGACCATACCCGAGGCGAGCACGCTTTCATCGGCCATGGCGTAGAGCTGGTACTTAATGGATGAGCTTCCGGAATTAAGAACCAGGATTTTCATGGCGAGTCAGCTCCTGCCTGGGCCTGTATGGCTGTGATAGCAACGGTGTTCACGATGTCGGTGACCGTGCAGCCGCGGCTCAGGTCGTTGACCGGCTTGTTCAGTCCCTGCAGGACAGGGCCGACCGCGACGGCGCCGGCGGAGCGCTGCACCGCCTTGTAGGTGTTGTTGCCCGTATTCAGGTCGGGGAAGATGAAAACCGTTGCACGCCCGGCCACCTTGCTCTCCGGCATCTTCGAGCGCGCGACGCTGGCGTCTACCGCGGCGTCGTACTGGATCGGACCTTCGATCTCCAGGTCCTGGCGCCGTTGTCTCGCGATTCGTGTGGCTTCACGTACCTTCTCCACGTCTGGCCCCTTGCCCGACTCGCCTGTGGAGTACGACAGCATGGCTATACGGGGTTCGACGCCGAATTGGCGGGCGGTTTCAGCGGAGCTGATGGCGATATCGGCCAGCTGCTCCGCGTTGGGAGTGGGGTTCACCGCGCAGTCGCCGTAGACGAGGACACGATCCTCGAGGCACATGAAAAACACACTGGAGACAATGGACACGCCCGGTACCGTCTTGATGATCTGAAATCCGGGCCGAATGGTGTGCTGGGTGGTGTGGGTGGCGCCCGACACCATGCCGTCCACATCCCCCAGATGAACCATCATGGTACCGAAGAAGCTGACATCGGCTATGGTGTCCAGTGCCATCTGCTCCGAGATGCCTTTGTGCTTTCTGAGCTCGAAGAAGCTCTCACCGTAGGCCTGCCGACGCTCCGAGCGCATGGGGTCGATAATCTTGGCGTCACGGAGGCGCAGGCCGAGACTGGCGATCCTGTCTTCTATCTGTTGCTGATCGCCAAGCAGGGTGATCTCCACCACATCCCGCAGGAGCAGAATCTCCGCGGCTTTGAGGATCCTTTCGTCGGTGCCTTCGGGAAGCACAATGCGCTTGCGGGCCGCCTTCGCCTGCCGGATGAGCTCGTACTCGAACATGAGCGGTGTGACGTGAGGGGGACGGGTCGCCGACATGCGTTTCTTGAGTTCAGAGAAATCAATGCCTGCCTCAAAGACGCCAAGCGCCGCGGCGATCTTGCGGCTATTCTCGGGCACAAGCGCCGCGTAGACGGCGTTGACATCCAGCGCGGTGGCAAAAGTGTCGGTGCGCACACTTAGAATGGGGATGGGTGCCTTGGCCAGACCGTCCACAAGTCGCTGCACCTGGGGCGGGGGCTGCAGGTCTCCGGTCAGCAGCAGGCCCGCGATCTGGGGATAGGTGGACGAGTGGTCCGACGCCAGACTTCCAAGGACGATATCCGACCGGTCGCCCGGCGTCACGACCAGGCTTCCCTCCTCGAGGTGATCTAGAAAATTGGGCAGCTCCATGGCCGCCACCTTGTAGTGGGCCACCTGGCGGTCGTACCCCAGCTCCTGGCCGCTGATCCAGTCGGCGTTCAGCGCCCGGGCGACCTCACCCACGCTGGGCATTCCCAGCATCGGCGTTTCCGGGAAAGCGTAGGCCGGCACGGCGCCATCGAACGATTTAGCTAGCTGGCTGAGCAGTTCCTGCAAATCGCCCGGCGCCACCCGGTTCACCACCAGGGCAAGCAGGTCACATTCGCGTTCGCCGAGGGACTCGAGCAGTGCGCGGGCCGCCTCGGCCAGGCGCGAGCCGTCTCTCTTCTGGCCGTTGATCACCGGGACGAGAAGGCACCCCAGATTCTTGGCAAGCTCCACGTTGAAGTCGAACTCCAGCGCTGCGGAAACCGTGGAATAGTCCGTGCCGGCACAGACCACGGCATCGCATTGTTCCTCCAGATTCTTGAACTTCTCCAGGATCCGTTTGATCAGCTCATCTTTCTGTCCCGCAGCAACAAGCTCCAGAGCCACCTCCTCGGGGCAGCCGTACATCTGCTCCTGCGCAAAGTGGAGACCGTAGCGAGCGGTGACCAGGTGTATGCTCGGGTCCGGCTTCTCAGCGGACGCGATGACGGGGCGGAACAGGCCGACCCTTCCCACGTGACCGGTCAAGAGCTCCATCAGCCCGAGCACAATGAGAGATTTTCCGTTTCCCGGTCCAGCGCCGGTGACGTAAATATTCGGTGACATTTCGATTCCTCAGGCTGAAATCGTGGGCATTCGCAGCACGACGGGCGGACCTGCGCTGCCTCTTTCCTGTAAACCCCACGTCAGACACAGAATGCAAACGCAGCTCTGTTCCGCTTCGCGTCGACCTCGGTTCAGGCGCAAAGTTATACGCTCGGTGTGACTGTATTTGTGACTTGCCACTTCGCGTCAAGCTTAAAGCCTGGTCGCGGTGCGGACAAACGCATTGGTGTTCGGTTAGGGCCGTATCGGCATGAGTGGCCGGGACCGTCGGCCGCAGGGATAGCGGCCGTCGAGCCTACAGGGAGGTATTCACGGCGT
The DNA here is from genome assembly GCA_030066245.1 of Gammaproteobacteria bacterium. GTDB lineage: Bacteria > Pseudomonadota > Gammaproteobacteria > JAABTG01 > JAABTG01 > JASJBY01. The sequence continues at coordinate 34 of JASJBY010000146.1, read as the reverse complement.
GTCCCGGCGGCTCGTGCCGGTACGGCCCCCACCG